>DAOUBY010000050.1:0-21833 GCA_034432325.1 Anaerolineales bacterium | reverse complement strand
ATTTCAAGATTCTGAATAGCGCCTTTTGGAATTCCTTTGTGTACTTCGTGTCCTTCGTGGATAAAGACCTTTTTGCAGTAGACTCATTATTTGCAATAGCCAACTCCGCTACGGCAAATTTTCTTCGGGCAATTCGTGAAAATTCGATGCAAAAGAGATAAGATTTTTGGGGAGCGTACCAGGCGCTCTCTCAGGCTTTCCATTCGTGGTCTTCGTGTACTTTGTGGTTAGAGACAATTATGCCCTCTGCAGAAATCATCACCATCGGAACGGAAATTCTCCTCGGCGAAATCGTGGACACCAACACGCGCTACATCGCCCGCACCCTGCGCGGGCTTGGCATTGACCTGTACCGCACCATCACCATCGGCGACAACCTCGAGCGCATCGCCGACGCCATCCGCGATTCCCTGCGCCGCGCCGACATCGTCATCACCACCGGCGGGCTCGGTCCCACCGTGGACGACCCGACGCGCGAGGCGGTCGCCCGCGCCCTCGGCGTGCAAACCGAATTCCGCGAAGACCTGTGGCAGCAGGTGGTCGAGGTCATCTCGCGCTATGGGCGCAAACCGTCCGAAAACCAGAAGCGGCAGGCATACGTCCCCCAAGGCGCAATCGGCGTGCCAAACCCGGTCGGCACCGCGCCGTGTTTCATCGTGGAGACCCCCTCACCCCTACGCCCCTCTCCCAATATGGGAGAGGGGATGGGGGTGAGGGTAGTCATCTCCCTGCCCGGCGTCCCCAACGAAATGGAACACATCCTGCACGAATCCATCATCCCCTACCTCCAGCAGCGCTTCAACCTGAACCAAATCATCAAAGTCCGCATTTTGCACTGCGCCGGTCTTGGCGAAGGCATGATAGACGAAAAAATCGGCGACCTCGAAACCCTCAGCAACCCCACCGTTGGGCTGGCGGCGCACACCGGCGTGGTGGACGTGCGCATCGCCGCCAAAGCCCGCAGTGAAGCCGAAGCCGACGCGATGATTGCCGAGGTCGAAAAGCAGGTGCGGGAAAGGCTCGGCACATCCGTCTTCGGAGCGGACGAAGACCGGCTGGAGGACGCGGCTCTCGCCGCCGTGGCAAGACGCGGCTGGACTCTGACCGCCGTCGAATCGGGACTGGACGGCTTGCTGGCGCGAAAAATTCCCCACACCGTTTCACTGCCAGACCTCGATGCGGCTGCCCTCATGGACGCCTTGCGCGCCGCCCGCGCCGAATCCCGCGCCGACGCCGCCCTGGGCGTCGCCATCTACCCAAACGAACGCGCCGCTGAAATGGCGCTCATCACCCCGCACGGCGAAAAGACCCACCGCATCACCTACGGCGGACCGCCGCGCAGCCTGCCGCGCTGGTCGGTCAACCTGGCGCTCAACTGGCTGCGCACCGCCGCTCTGGAGGAGCATGCCGCGTAAGAAGCGCACCTCTCATTCCTGGGTGTACGCCATTTGGGGAATTAACGCCGCGCTGGTATTCTCACTGCTTGCCGGCGGGATGCTCTACCTGAACAGCCAGCGCGTTTCCGCCGCCAACGACCCGCTGGCAGCGCCGCCTTCCCCCACATCCACACTCAAACTCGCACCCACCATCTACTACCTCCCCACCCTCACGCCAAATCCGCACGCCACCGTGCCGGTCTTCGAGACCCCCACGCCGTTCATCCTCGACCACGGACAACCCTCGAAAATCATCGGCTTGTCGCACGGCGGACGCCCCATTGACGTGTACACCTTCGGCGAGGGAGAACGCGAGTACCTGATTGTGGCAGGCATTCACGGCGGCTACGAGGGCAACACCATCGGGCTGGCAAACGAACTCATCCGCTACATCATTGACCATCCTGAGGTCATCCCCTCCGGCGTAACGCTTCACATCATCCGCAACATGAACCCCGACGGCGAAGCCCGCTCGAACGGCGTGGACGGACGCGTCAACAACCGCGGCGTGGACCTGAACCGCAACTTCCCCTCCAGCAACTGGACCGCCGACTGGGATCGCGACGGATGCTGGGTGTGGCGTCCCACCACCGGCGGCGACTACGGCGGCTCCGAACCCGAAACCCGCGCCGTGATGAGTTTCATCTCCATGCACAACATCGAAGCGGTCATCAGTTATCACAGCGCCGCGCTGGGCGTCTTCCCCGGCGGCGACCCGTGGCAGGCAGCCTCCATCCGCCTGGCAAAAGCCCTTGCCAAAGCCACCGCCTACCCTTACCCTCCCGTTGACACCGGCTGCCAATACACCGGCACCCTCGCCGACTGGGCGGTGGAAAACGGCGTCGGCGCGGCGGTGGACATGGAACTCGCCAACCACAAAGACACCGACTTCAAGCAAAACCTCGAGGCACTCAAGGTATTTTTGAATTTCGTGCCGTAAATGGACGTGCTATAATCTTTGCAGGAAATGCACGATGAACATTGACGAGTTGAAAAAGAGACTCCAACCCGTTTTCAGGAAACACAACCTCGAAAAGGTAATCCTCTTCGGTTCATTTGCGCGCGGTGAGGCGTCGCGCCGCAGCGATATTGACCTGATCCTCGTCCAGAATACCGAACTGCGTTTTTTGGATCGCTACGATGAGGTTCTCCCCTCATTCAGCCGCGCTCTGCCCCAATGGGATGTGGACCTGCTTATCTATACCCCTGCAGAATTGAAAAAAATATCGAACAGACGCTTCATACAGCAGGCATTGAAGGAAGGAAAAGTCCTGTATGAGTCGCAGTGAATCGCTTTACGAAGCAAAACGCTGGTGGCTTACGGCTCAGGACGACCTGGAGGCTGCAAAGTCGCTTCACGAAGCGCAGAAATTTTCGCACGCTTGCTTTTTGTCACAACAAAGCGCCGAAAAAGCGGTAAAGGCGCTTTGGTTTGCCATTGACAGCGATCCTTGGGGACACTCCATTCAAAGACTGGTAATGCAATTTCCTCAACAGGACATGCTGAATGACGTTCAAAACTGGCTGATGCAAGCGGCATTTTTGGATAAATATTACATTCCAACGCGCTACCCCAACGGGCTGCCAGACTTGACGCCCGGCCAGGTGTACACTTCGCAAGATTCCACACAGGCAATCGAAAAAGCAACGTTTTTTCTCGAAGAAATCCGAAAGTTGCTTGAAAATCTATAACGTACGTCATTCTATCGTTGAAGAAACAGGCGGCAGGACAAGCCGCCTGTTTCAAAAATTGGAGTAGATTACATGGTTCAAGCCGACACCCTCTTCCTCAACGCCCACATCCTCACCATGGATGACCGCCTCACCCAATACCACCCCGGCGCACTCGTTGTGAAAGGTGACAGCATCCTTGCCGTAGGACCCGAAGACGAAATCAAAAAGGAATACACCGCCGCCGAAAGCGTGGACTGCGGCGGAAAAATCCTCATGCCGGGTCTCGTCAACGCCCACACCCACGTCCCCATGACCCTCCTGCGCGGCATCGCCGACGACCTGCGCCTCGATGTCTGGCTTCAAGGCTACATGTGGCCCGTCGAGCGTGAATTCGTCTCGCGCGAATTCGTCGCGCTGGGCACCTCCATCGCCTGCGCCGAACTCATCCGCAGCGGCGTGACGACCTTCAACGACATGTACTTCTACGAAGAGGAAGTCGCCAAAGCCGCAGCCTCAGCCGGCATGCGCGCCGTTTGCGGGCAATCCATCCTCAAGTTCCCCACCGCCGACGCGAAATCCTACGAAGACGCCATGGAACAAGCGCGCGGCTTCATCCAGCGCTGGAAAGATCACCCCCTCATCGTCCCGGCCATTGCGCCGCACGCCCCCTACACCACCACCCCCCAAATCCTGCGCGAAACCGCCGAACTCGCCAAAGAATTCGACGTGCCGCTGCACATCCACCTCTCCGAAACCGCCCTCGAAGTCGAAAACATGCGCCGCGACGAAGGCATGCCCGTCATCCCCTACGTCAAAAAGCAGGGGCTGCTCGAAGCAAAAGTCATCGCCGCGCACTGCGTCCACATTGACGCGGGCGAAATCCGCACCCTGCACCACGCGGGCGCGGGCGTTTCGCACAACCCATCCTCCAACCTCAAACTCGCCTCGGGCTTTGCCCCCGTCTCCAAAATGCTCTCCATCGGGCTTAACGTGGGCATCGGCACGGACGGTCCCGCCTCGAACAACGACCTCGACATGTTCGAAGAAGTGCGCCTCGCCGCCTTCATCGCCAAAGCCGTGACCAACGACCCCACCTCCCTGCCCGCCTCGCAAGCCCTGCTCATGGGCACGCGGCTCGGCGCACAAGCGCTTCACATCGGACATTTGACCGGCTCCCTCACCCCGGGCCGCCGCGCCGACCTGATCCTTCTCGACCTCAACCCCGTGCACAACTCCCCCGCCTTCCGCCGCTCGCCCGAAAACGTCTACGCCCAAATCGTCTACGCCAGCAAATCCACCGACGTGAGCGGCGTGATGGTCAACGGCAAATGGCTGATGCGCGAACGGGTACTGCTCACCCTCAACGAAGACGAACTCCTCGCCCAGGCGGCAGACATCGCCAAAAAGATGGACGCCTTCCTCATCGAACGCGAGCAGTCGGTGCTTTCGAAACTCATCGCCCTCGGCGGCTCGATGGAGGAGGAATCGTTCGAGGTGCAGGTAAAGGTCAAAATCGCCGACCCCGAGTCCATCGTCCAGGCGTTGATGCGGGAGGAGATAGACATCCTCTACGAGCGGCATTACCGCCAGCACGACACCTACTTCCACTTCGCCGACCCGTCGCAGGGACGCCTGCGCTACCGCGAAGACGACTTCGTGGACGACAAGGGCAACGTCACCAACGTGCGGGCGCGGCTCACGCTGATTGGCGTTTTGCGCGAAGGAGAATTCGCCCACGACGTGCTCCTCTCCCGCAGCCGCTTCCTCGCGCCCGCCGCCAACTCCCTGCGCTTCTACCGCGAATACTTCAAGCCTGCCTCGGAAGTCAACATCGAAAAAGACCGTCTGCGCTGGCTGATCAAGTACAAGGACACCGAGTTCTACATCAACCTCGACAATGTGACCACTCCCCCGCTCGGCTATTTCCTCGAAATCAAGAGCCGCACCTGGAGCCGCAAAGACGCGCAAAACAAAGCGCATCTGACCGGCGAACTGCTCGCCCTGCTCGGCGTGGCAGACGCCGAAGTGGTGACGAGAGACTACATCGAAATTGTCAGCGGGCAATGAGGCGCGCGAGACTCAACCCATGCAGCGCCTCAAAACCGCATTCATCCTGCTGCTCGGCGGCTGGCTGATTCTCAGCACCGCCCTTGTGTATGCCGCCGTAGCAGAGACCAGGATCCTTCGAGCAGTGATCAGCATGGGGCTGGGATTGATCGCCCTGTGGGTGCTGGCTGGCGGGATTCTGATGTACGCCTTGCGGGAACGGGTCAAAGCCTTCGTTTTGAAAGTTCCGCTCCAATGGCAGGTCAAGTTCGTGCTGTTTGCCGCCCTGCTGGCAATGACCGAGGAAGCCGTTACAACTCTTATGACCAACCTTGCGCCGCTCTTCGGCGTGCAGACAGGCGAGGCATACATCACCGCTTCCACCAATTACTTCGATGTCATCCTGCACCACAGCGTCATCGTGTTGATCCCCTGGTTCATCGCCTGGGCGTGGTTGCTGAAACGCTACGACTTCAGCCCGTTTTGGGTCTTTTTGCTGACCGGGCTGAACGGACTTTTTGCCGAAGCGTTCACCTTTGGCTGGGAACACCTCAACGAATTTGCCCTGTGGATTTTCGTCTATGGACTGATGGTCTATCTGCCCGCTTACACCATCCCAAACGGACGCGGGGCACAGCAGCCAAAACTACGGCACGGCGTTCTGGCATTCTTCCTGCCCCTGGTCTTGGGCATCCCTTGGGCGGCGCTGGTCAATCTGACTTTTCCGAATCACCCCGATCTTCACTTCCCGCCCATCCCAGCGGAGTAGTCCATGAAAAGGTTTTCCCTGAGTCTGTGCATCCTGCTTCTGGTCAGCCTGGCATGTGGAGGCGGCTCTCCTACCCCGCCGCCCGCCCCCAAAACTTCCGTCTTCGATTCGAGGCGCACCGCTTACGGCTTCTTCCCCGTCCCACCCGAGCCGAAGGTCGAAAGCGCCCTTCAACTGTTCGAGGACATCGCCAAACATGGTGACTTCGTCCTCCTACAGCAAGCCACGCCCTGGGATGAATTCACAGACAGCGTGGAAGGCAACTCGAAAACGCGCACCGACATCATCAATCAAACCAGGCTCGCGCAACAAAACAGCCTGGAATATATTTTTGTTCTCGACCCGCTCAACGGGCTCAACCGCCGCGAATTCATCGGCTTGCCCGCAGGCTGGGATGCAAATTTTGCCAACGCCAACGTGCGAAGCGCACACAGGAATTATGCCTTGTGGATTGTGCGCACTTTTCATCCGCGCTATCTCGGGCTCGCCTCCGAGATCAACACCTACATGGACGCACATCCCGAAGACGCCTCGAACTTCGTCAGCCTGTATAACGAGATTTACGCCCTCGTCAAAGCCGAAGCGCCGAATACACAGGTCTTTGTCACCTTTCAATGGGACGACCTCAATAATATGTTCAACCAACCCGAGGAGGGAAATCGTCCTCGCTTCCAGCCAAACTGGGAACAAATCGAAGCGTTCGAGCCAAATCTGGATGTGTGGGCAATTTCGACGTACCCCTACTTTGTGTTTCCTTCCGTTTCAGAGATTCCATCAGATTACTATTCCCCGCTTCTCGCACGGACCGAAAAACCGGTCGCAGTTGCCGAGGGCGGATTCGCGTCTGTCGCCTCTGCCCCCATACAAAGCACGCCCGAAGATCAAGCGGCATACCTCAACATCATCCACAGCCAACTGGGCGGCAGGCGGCTGGTGTTTTGGGTCAACCTGCTGCTTACCGATTTCGACATCGAAGCCATGAGCCAATACATGCTTGCCAACGGACAAAGCCCCGAAAACCTAACCATCCTTGGTTACTTTGGCAGTACCGGCTTTCAAACCTTCGACCGCTCCCCAAAGCCCGCGCTGG
This sequence comes from Anaerolineales bacterium, assembly GCA_034432325.1. GTDB lineage: Bacteria > Chloroflexota > Anaerolineae > Anaerolineales > Villigracilaceae > Defluviilinea. The sequence goes on along the minus strand of DAOUBY010000050.1, from coordinate 14,818 downwards.
AAGTGTGGGATTCCTTCAGAAAAGGCAAGTAGCCTACTGGCAGCCATTCTGCAGATGCTCGCCGAACGTTTCGGCAAAGTCGTGATAGCCCGATCCATCGCACCGCGCACGGAAGAAGTAGTACGGCGTGTCGGCAGGGTAGGCGACGGCGTTCAGGGCGTCCATGCCGGGGTTGGAGATGGGCGCAGGCGGAAGCCCGGCATACACATACGTGTTGAAAGGCGAATCGAATTGCAAATCGGCGGCGCTGAGCGGATTGGTCCACCAGGTGCCTTGAATGGCGTTGTAACCGAGCGCATACTGCACGGTGGGGTCGGCTTCGAGTTTCATGCCGATGCGCAGGCGGTTGAGGTACACCGAGGCAATCAGCGGGGCTTCCTCGGGGCGCACCGCTTCGCGCTGGACGATGGAAGCGAGGGTCACAGCCTGATAGACGGTGAGTCCCTGTTTTTGGCAGGCAAGTTCCAGGTCGCGGGTGAGGCGCAGGGCAAAGTGACGGACGAGTTCGCGCACCAGTTCATCGGCGGTCATGGCACGGGGGAAGATGTAAGAGTCGGGGAAGAGAAAGCCCTCGGCGGAGTTTGCCCCGTCGAGGAAATCGTAGCCGCGGGGCGGGTTGGCAACAGCGTTGAAAAAATCTCCGGGCGTGATGGACAAGCCCGAGGTCGAGAGCGAAGCGGCGAGTTCCTCCATCCGCCAGCCAGGCAGGACGACGAAGCGCACTTCGCTTGAGGTGGCGTCCTGCAGTTCGCGGGCAATGTCAATGGGAGACATCGCCGCGCTGAGTTTGTATTCGCCCGCCTGAATGGAAGTGTCGAGACCCGAATAGATGAGATAGGCGCGGAAAGCGCCGGCATCGCGGATGAAGCCCAGCGCTTCGAGGTTGTTGGCAATGGCGTTGACCGACTCGCCCGGCTGGATGGTGAAGGGCAGTTCGGCGCCGTTCACATCGCGCGGGCGGGTGAGCAAACCGTCGTACCAGAGCAGCTGCGCGGAGTATTGCACGCGCTGGCTGAGGGTGAGCCATGAGGCGGGTTTGCCGTAGATGCGCTCGGCTTGCGAAGGGATGGTAACAAAGGCGACAAAGAGGCAGATGCAGACAAGGATGACGGCAATGATGAGCAGGGGCAGGAGTTTACGCATTCAGAGTTTGGATTTTGGATTTGCGATTTACGATTTGCGATTGGCTTCGAGATAGGAACGCAGAATCATCGCCGCGGCGAGAGCGTCCTGATGACCGGCGCGTTTCTTGCGCGAGAAACCCAGTTCGACGGCTGTTTGACGCGCCTCCTGCGTGGAGAAGGATTCGTCGAACAACTCGACGGGGATGGAGGTCTGCTCGCGCAGGGCTTCGGCGAATCGGGCGGCGCGCCTGCCGGCCAGGTTTGGGCTGCCGTCTTCATCGAAGGATTGACCGACAAGGATGAGTTCCGCCTGATTTTCGGCGGCGAGGCTTGCTACTTGAGCCGCATCCAACAGACGGGAGACGTGCTTGATGACGGTCAGGGGGCTGGCAAGCGTTCCCGTCGGGTCGCTGAGGGCGAGACCGATGCGCTTTTCGCCGTGGTCAACTGCCAAAATACGCATTACAGCCTGCTTTCACCGCGAAGGCGCGAAGAACGCAAGGATTCTTTTCATGGCGTCACCACCTCGATGCGGAACGGCACAATCGGCACCCAGCGCCACCACGCAGGCACGAGAGTCAGTTTGGGGGCATTTTGCTCAGGCAAGGTTCGGCTCAACAACGCCTGCGCCTCAGAAACGCCCAGCCCCATCACCAGGCGCGTCACCTGCGCAGCATCCACCTGCTGGATGACCTCCCTCGCAGCGCGGATTTTCCAGCGCACCGAACCGTCCTCCTGCAGACGCGGGGCAGTGACCGAGGTCACAGTCACGGCTTGGGAGGCGGGGAAAAAGCCCGCAGGGAGGGAAGCGTTGAGGGCAAGCGAGGCAAGTTCGGTCAGGTCCGATGCGGCGGCATACCGAAGCGAATACTCCGCCTGCAGGGTCAGGGTCAATTGCGAGGCGGCGGCGCCCGGCGGCGGGTCGGAGATTTCGGAAAGAATCGCAGCCAGCGCAAGAGTCTGCTCGAAAGGCACATCGCCGCTCTGTAATTCGTCGAGAAGTTTTGCACGCGCTTCCGCCTCCAGCGACTTCAACAAAAGTTCCTTTGCGCGCTCGCGGTCGGCGTCGGTTGCCAGTGACGAAGCGCGCTCGCGTCCGCCGCTGGTTGGCTCGGGGTTCGTCACTGTGGTCAAAAGCCCCAGCCTGCCTTCCACAGCGTTGATTGCACCCGCATCGAGATTTCCCGAAAGACCGCCCTGCAGCGCTTCGATTTTCAGCGTAACCGTCTCGCCGACGCCGGCGTTCAACACCCCCAACTCCGTCGTCACAAAGCGGATGTCGCCCGCCGATACAACCGTCCCCAGCGGAATCGTCACCGCGCTTTGCGTCAGGTTGCGAAAGACCACCGCGCCCTTCGCTTTCGACTGCGGCAGCACGCCTTCGCCGGTCACTGAAACCTTTTGTTCGCCCGTCACCACCACCCGCTTTTCGCGCAGCGGCAAAACGCCCGTAATGAAGACCTCCTTTGCCGCCGGGTCTGCCGCAACGGGAATTTCAACGCTCTGCGTCTGAATCAGCGGCTTCAACTGGATTTGCGCGCGCGGCAGGAATAACGCGACCAGCGCCAGCACCGCCAGAACGCCGGCGGAAAACGCGAGAATCCGCGTCAGGGGATGCGCGCGCCACGCCTCTTCGCGGACCTGAACCTGCTCCCGCTTCTCGCGCAGAGTCCTGTCTGGAGCCTTTCTCTGCCATTGACGGCGGGCGGGCTGAGACCATTGCACCCGCTGCGCCTCCCTGGTGGACTTGAAGACCGGGATCCCCAGCGCCTCCGCCTCCGCCCGCACCCGCCGCCAGCGCGTGACCAGCCCCAACTGCGCCCCCAGCGCGGCGGCATGCCGCTGCAAGACCTTCAAATCCACCTGCCGCAGCGTCACCTTCTCGAACTTGGGCAGCACCAGCAGGATGCGCGGCGTCTTCGCCCACGACATGCGGTCACGGATGGAGATGAGGTCATCGTGCGATTCGAGAGTGATGAGGGTGGTTTTCATGCGGAGAAAATTATACCCCCTGCCCCGCCTCACCACTTCCAAACGGGAGGAGCAAGGTCGCGCCCCTTCCAGGTGGATTGTCCCATCAGCGTGTAAACGAGAGAACGAAACGCAATCAAAACAAACAGCCCAAAACTGAGCGGGTACAGGAAGACAAGGTACAGCGGAAAGCGAAAACGGTCATAGGCTACCCCCCACAGCAAAAGCGACTCCATCACCGCCAGGCACGCCAGCGGATACGGGTAGGACTCCACCGGCAAATTCACGGCATAGGCAGCCACCACAAACGCGGGAGCAATAAACGTCACCGCCATCCACAGCCAGGCAACCACAAACAGGGAAAGGCGGTAATCGAAGAAGGCGAAAATGTTCTTGGTAAACCCGTCCACCGCCTGCCAAAAGCCGCGATACATGCGGCAGGACACATGCCGCGTGCCGTCCATCAGCCGCCAGGTGAACCCGTACTGAATGATGCGGCGTCCCAGCATCACATCGTCCACCAGATGACTGCGCACGGCTTCGTAGCCGCCAATGGCTTCGAACGCGGCGCGGCGGAAGAGCATGAACTGACCGATGGTAACCGACAACCCCGCCCATCTCAGCCAGCGCGCCAGCGTGACAGGCAGGAAGGAAAAAACGCCAAAGCCGATGACGGGAATGATGAGTTTCTCGCCCCAGCTGACCGCCTCCTCGCGCGGAAAGGCGGTGACGAGGTCGGCGCGTTCGGCAAGGAGGGCGGAAACGCTGTCGCGGAGCATGGTCGGCGCGTGGCGCGTATCGGCGTCGGTGAAGAGCAAAAGATCGCCCGTTGCCGCCTGCGCCAGTTGGTGACACGCCCAATGCTTGCCAAGCCAGCCAGCAGGGAGAGGACGCCCGTCTAGCATGCGCAGCCGCTCCGAGGCGCTGTCCCCAGCCTGCCGAAGGGTCTGCATGAGGCGGGTGAGAATGAGGCGGGTTTCGTCTTCGGAATGGTCGTCGAGGACGATGACCTCGAAGTCGGGATAATCCTGCGCCAGCAGAGAACGCACGCAGGCTTCGATGTTGGCGGCTTCGTTACGCGCCGGGATAAGCACAGACACGCGCGGAAAGGTTTTGGCGCGCGGATACTGGTCGAAGCGGCGGATGGAAAAATAGTTCGAGAGAGCGGTCAACAGTCCCAAAGCAAGGAAGACAACGATGACCTGCGGCTGATGATCGAAGTATCCGCTCACACGCTCCTCCCAGGGATGAAATGAGTGACCCAGTTCCGCCATTGCCAGGGAGCGCCCAGGTCGCGGCGATGCGTCCAAAAGATGAGGGCAGTGTTGAGCAGGGCAAAGGCGCTCAGCCAGTCTGCGCCGAAGCGCAGGTACACGAAAACGGTCAACGTAATCATCCCGGCAAGGGAAGCGTAGGCATGGACGGTTTGCAGGGTCAGCACAATCAGCGCGCCAAGCGCGAACACAAAGAACGCCCATATCCCCGTCAACGCCAGCCACACTCCGCCGGTGGCGCCCAGCGCCTTGCCGCCGCGCCAGCCCAGGAAAGGCTGGGCAGCATGCCCGAGGATGGGAGAGAGTCCCACCGGCACCAGCGACCAGTCTGCAAGTCCGGCGCGCTGCGCCAGATACACCGGCGCAAAGCCTTTGAAGATTTCGAGCAGGATGGTGGCAAGCCCAATCCTCCAGCCGCCGGCAATCCAGACGTTGGTGCCGCCGGGGTTGCCGTCGCCCACGCTGCGAATGTCGCGCCCGACAACGTATTTACCGATCAGGTAGGCAAAGGGAATGCTTCCGCAAAGAAAACCGAACAAAACCCAAAGAAGGATGGCGTTCATCTTTTACTCCTTATCGAAAAGACACCTTGTTATCTATAACAAATTTCACGCCAATTGGACACGCCCCGGCAGGATATGAAAAGAGGGTCGTATGCCGAACGTGTGTAAATTCGTACTGCGAGATTAATCTCGCGCCACTTTTACACAAAATCGAGACACTATCGAAAAGAGCCATTCACGCGAATGGCTCCTGAACAGGCGTTATCTGCAATAAGGCACAGCGCGCTTTTGCATCGAATGTTCACGAATTTCTCGAAGAAAATTCACCGCCTTCGATGAGGGAGGCGCCGGCTACTTCAGCCTGTCTGCGATGACCTTGGACAATTTTGCCAGCGCTTCTTTTTCCTGACCTTTGGGCAGGCTGCCCTGCGCCAGGCTGGGACGCCCCCCGCCCTTCCCGCCGACTCCGGCGATCAGGTCGCCCGCTTTCAGCCCGCGCTTGACGAGGTCGTCGGTCACCGCCGCAATGACGGTGGAATCTGCCGCGAGCAGCGCCGCGCCGTTTTGGGGATATTTCTCGCGGAACTTGTCTGCGAGCAGACGCAGGGTATCGGCGGCTGCGCCGGGGATTTCCGCAGCCAGCACATTTACGCCATGCACGGTCTGAACGCTGGACAGTTGCGAGTTAAAGGTGGAAAGCGCCAGTTGGGCGCGCAGGCTGGCGAGTTCCTTTTTCAGGTCTGCCGCTTCGTCCTGCAGCAGTTCCACTTTCAGGGGAACTTCATCCACGGAGGTTTTCAAGGCAGCGGCTGCCTGCTTGAGGGTCTTGAAGCGTTTGGCAATCAACTCGTAGGCGGCGCGCCCGGTCACCGCTTCGATGCGGCGGACGTTCGCCGCCACCGATCCCTCGCTGACGATGAGAAACACGCCAATATCGGAAGTGCGTTCGAGATGCGTGCCGCCGCACAGCTCGTAGGAGTATCTGCCGCCCGCAGAGTCGGGCTGGACGATGCTGATGGTGCGCACCGTCTCGCCGTATTTTTCGCCGAAGAGCGCCATCGCGCCCTCGGCTTTGGCTTCTTCGAGGGATTTGACCTGTTTTTGAACGGGCATGTCGGCGGCAATCGCTTCATTGACCAGCCGCTCGATGCGGTCGAGTTGTTCGGCGGTCAGCGCTTCGGGATGGTTGAAGTCGAAGCGCAGGCGGTCTGGCGCAACGAGCGAACCTGCCTGTTTTGCCTGGTCGCTCAAAACGGTGTGAAGCGCCTTGTGAAGCAGATGGGTGGCGGTGTGGTTGCGCATGATGTCGTGGCGGCGCGCCATGTCTACTTCGGCGATGCAGCGGTCGCCGGTTTTGGGTTGACCGGAGATGACCGTGCCGATGTGAACGATGACGCCTGCCGACGGGCGGCGCATGCCGGTCACTTCGATCTCCCAGCCCCCCTCTTTTTCTCCTCCCAATTTCTCCGAATTTTGGGGGAGGCGGAGGGGGGCGAAGCGGATATAACCCGTGTCATCCACTTGACCGCCGGCTTCGATGTAGAAGCCGGTTTTGGGCAGGATGACTTCCACCTGGTCATCGAGGGAGGCGGATTCGACCAGTTGTCCGTTCACGACCAGAGCCAGCACTTCCCCTTCGACGCGCGGGCTGTTGTAGGGGTCGTATTCGACGCCGTCGGCGCCAAGTTTGCCTTTGGCTTGCAGGTCTTTGAGGATGCCGGCGAAAAACTCGGCATCTTCGCCGCCGAGTTTGCCCATGGCTTTGCCGCCGCCGGAGGCGAGGGCGTGTTCCTCCTTCGCCTGGTTGAAGCCTTTTTCATCCACGTCGAGACCCTGCTCGCGGGCGATGTCGCGGGAGATTTCGAGGGGAAGCCCGTAGGTGGCGTAGAGTTCGAAGGCTTTGCGTCCGTCGAGGACGGTCTGGTTGGAGGCGCGAAGGTTCGAGAGGAGATTCTCCAGTTGGGCAGTGCCAGCCTCAACGGTGCGCGCGAAGCGGATTTCTTCGCGGGTGAGGTGATCCAGGATGGCGGGCTGGGCGTTGCGAAGTTCGGGGTAGAAGTCGCCGTATTGGTCAATGACCGCCTGCGCCACTTTGGCGAGGAAGGGTTCGTTCAAGCCGATTTTGGTGCCGAAGCGCGCCGCGCGGCGGATGATCATGCGGGTGACGTAGTTGCGCCCGGCGTTGCCGGGGACGACGCCGTCGGCAATGAGGAAGGCGGCGGCGCGGGCATGGTCGGCGATGACGCGGTAGGGGGTGAAGTCGGCGTACATCTGCTCTTCGGTGTGTCCGGTCAGCGAGCGCAGGACGGCAAGCGAACCGGCGAAGAGGTCGGTTTTGTAGTTGGAGTCCACGCCCTGCAGGACGGAGACGATGCGCTCGAAGCCCATGCCGGTGTCCACATGTTTGGCGGGCAGGGGTTCGAGATGCCCGTCTTCGAAGAGGTTGTATTGGATGAAGACGTTGTTCCACAGTTCGAGGAAGCGTGTGCATTCGCCGTTGACGCCGCAGCGATGAGGTTTGCCGCGCAGGTTGTCGCGTTCTTCGCCGAGGTCAATGTGGATTTCGGAGCAGGGACCGCACGGACCGGTATCTGCCATTTGCCAGAAGTTTTCCTTGCGCCCAAAGAACAGGACATGCGAGGGGTCGAAGCCGGGCTGTTCGCGCCAGACGTCGGCGGCTTCGTCATCGCGGGGGATGCTGCCCTGGTCGTCCTCGAAGCAGGTGGCGTAGAGTTTGTCCTTGGGAAGACCCCACACTTCGGTGAGCAATTGCCAGGACCAGGCGATGGCTTCCTTTTTGTAGTAGTCGCCAAACGACCAGTTGCCGAGCATTTCGAAGAAGGTGTGGTGCGTGTCGTCGCGCCCAACGTCATCGAGGTCGTTATGTTTGCCGGCGACGCGCATGCACTTTTGCGAGTCCACGGCGCGGGTGTAGGGTTTTTTGTCGGTGCCGAGGAACACATCCTTGAACTGCACCATGCCCGAGTTGGTGAAGAGAAGCGTGGAATCCCCGCCGGGGACAAGGGACATGGAGGGGACGGCGGTGTGTCCACGCTCGACAAAGAAGTCAATGAAGGTTTGGCGGATCTGGTTGCCTGTGAGTTTGCGAGTCATACATGCTCCGAGGGTTGAAGTGGCGGAATTATACCAAGCAAGAGAGATGAGAAATCGGGGATTGGTAATTGGTAATTGGTAATTGGTAATTGAAGACTGAAGGAAAGAAAAGTCCCGAACCTGAGGAGATTCGGGACTGGTGGGCGTCGTTTTCTTTTGCGCCGTCACACGTTCATAGAACAGTCCCGATGTGGGCTGTGATAGCCGATGCGGCGGCGGCTCGGAAAATCGTCTGCGTGAACATGGGGCGCATTATACCACTTTCGTGGAACCGGTTGCGATGAATTTTGCGTCTATCTTCATGCTATACTGATACCGTCGAGACGGTGAAAAAAGTCATCAGAAAAGGATGTGGAGCATGTCGCGAATTCTTTCCATTGGCGCCGTTGTTTTGATTTTTGCATGTCTCCTGTATGCCTGCAATCTTGGGGGCGCTCCCGAAACCCAGCAAGCCGTTTTCTCCGGAGGAAATGGACCGTCGCTGACGCTTTCGGTGCAGGCGCAAAACGGGACGTTCGACACTGTCGGGCAGACGATTGCCTTTCGCTACACCGTGACCAACTCCGGCGACACGGTTCTTGCCGGACCTGTGACCGTGACCGACTCCAAAATTCCCGCCGTCTCCTGCCCGGCCGTGAACACCGTCGGCAACCTGAACGACGCCCTCGACCCTGCGGAAACGCTCGATTGTGTGGCGTCCTACGCGATCACCCAGGCAGACCTGAACGCCGCCTCGGTAACCAGCGCCGCCACAGCCAGCGCAGGGGGCATTAACTCCAACACCGTCACCACCACTGTTCCGATGACTCTTGCCCGCGTCCTTGCGCTGACCGGTGCCGCATCTCCTTCGAGTTACAACAATACCGTTTCCTCCATCACGCTTTCGTTCACCATTCAAAACACCGGCGCAGCCACGCTGGGACCCGCCCAATTCACCCTGCGAGACAACCGCATGGGGACGATCAATTGCGGCGGGGCAGAAACTACGCTCACAGCAGGCGCATCCTTCTCCTGCTCGAACGTCTATAACATTCAGGACAGCGACCGCGCCCTCACCCAGTTGACCTTCACCTTCGAAGCCTTCGGCGGCGGCGCAACCACAAATCAGCCGTTCAGCATTGCAATTGCCAATACCACCGTTTCGAGCGGAACGCCGCCCTCGGGCTTGACCAAAGGCGCCACCATTCAACACGATGTTCAGCCCGGCGAATGGATGCTTCAGATTGCCCGCTGTTACGGCGCAGACTTCAACGCGCTGCGCAGCGCCAACCCGCAGGTGAAAGACCCTGCCAAAATCTGGCCCGTGGATGTTCTCACCGTCCCCAACATTGGGAGCAACGGTAAAATCTACGGTCCGCCGTGCGTCATCTTCATCACTGCCCAAGCCGGCGATACGTGGGAATCCATCGCCCAGCGGTACAACGCGCGGGTGGATGTGCTGAAGGAGGCAAATCAGAGCATTGCCGCCGTAAAGGGCGGCGACAAGATTCGAGTGCCGATCAACTCGGCAGATGGGAATCCAGTTACCGGCGGGGTGGAACCGATTTCACTCAACATGACCGCCGGCCCCAAAGTCACGCTCTCCGGCGCCGTCACGCCGGCAAAAGGCAAAGAGCGATACGTCTTCACCGCCGCACAGGGACAAATCCTCAACGCCGTCCTCACCGCGCCCGACGGCGGGCTGGAACTGGCAGTCTTACAGGTGGGCGGGAACATCGTGCTCAAGCCTCAAAACGCCACGCTGACGTGGAACGGAGCCCTCCCCGCCAACGGGAACTACTACGTGGACGTGGTCAACGTGACCACTACCGACCGCCGTTACACGCTCGAACTCGCGCTCGCCGCGCCGGCAACTTCCTCCGTTGAACGAGTGACCGACATCAACCCCGGCGCAGCCGACTCGAACCCCTCGCACCTGGCGGTTTTCAACAACATGCTCTATTTCAACGCAGCCGGCAGCGATAACGCCGGCGCAGAATTGTGGAAATATGACGCCGCCGCCAATTCCGCCAGCCGTGTGGCAGATATTTTCCCCGGCGCCGAAGGCTCGAACCCGGCATTTTTGGCGGAATATAACGGCGCGTTGTATTTCAGCGCCAACGGCAACGATGGCGCCGGCGTCGAACTCTGGCGATTCAACGGCAGCGCCGTGGGACGCCTGACCGACATCAACCCCGGCGCAGGGAACGCCAACCCCTCCTACATGACCGTCTATAACGGCTTCCTGTACTTCAGCGCCAACGACGGCGTGAGCGGCGCAGAACTCTGGCGCACCGACGGCGTCACCACCACCCGCGTCGCCGACATCTACCCCGGCGGAGGCGATTCGAACCCCTCGCACATGGCGGAGTACAAGGGCGCGTTGTATTTCAGCGCGGTCAGCAACGACACCTTCGGCGTGGAATTGTGGAAGTACGACGGCGTCAATCCTCCCGCCCGCGTGACCGACATCAACGCCGGCGTGGGCAACGCCAACCCCGCTTACCTGCAAGTCTGGAACGATGTTCTGTACTTCAGCGCCACCGACGGAATCAACGGCGTGGAACTCTGGAAATACGACGGTTCCAACGCCGCCCTCGCCGCCGACCTCAACCCCGGCGCCGGCGACTCCGCCCCAGCCTATCTAACCGTGTTCAACGGCGAACTATACTTCAGCGCCAACAGCGGAGACGGCAAAGGCTTTGAACTGTGGAAGTTCAACGGCTCCACCGTCAGCCGCGCGGCAGACATCAACCCCGCAGGCGATTCGCTCCCCTCCTATCTCACGCCCTACAACAACAGGCTCTACTTCAACGCCAACGGAGGCGATGGCGCCGGCAGGGAACTGTGGCGGTTCAACGCGCCATAGCGCAGACGACAAACTTCGGGAAGGCAAACGAACGCCTTCCCGAAGTTCTTCTCCGGCAGGTTAACCGCCCCCTTGATGACGACATGCTTCAAGCCAGATGCGGCTCGACGGTCTCTTCGACCACGCGGTACACAATGTCATGTTCGCGCACGGGACCGATAACCTTGATTGCCACGTTTTCGCCCGGGCGCACCCACACCACCGGCTGATGTTCCACTTCGATGGAGTTGACGCGCTGGACAAAATCGGTGGTGTGACCGCGGATGTGGATTTTGTCGCCAAGTTTGAGCGGTTCTTTGAGCTGCAAAACCGCCACACACAGGTGGCTATAGAAGTGTGTGACTCTTCCAATTTCAACTTCCATAGGTTTACTCCTTTCGCGGTCCCTTCACGATGAGGACCGAACACTTGGCGTAGTGGACGAGTTTGCGCGAGACGCTTCCCATCCACCAGCCTTTGAATCCGCTCAAGCCGCGCGACCCCGCCACGATCAAGTCGGGATGGTGCATGTCGGCGTACTCGAGGATTTCGGTCGCCGCGTCGCCGCGCAAAAGCACAGGGGTGGGAGTCAGCCCCTGACGCTGGAGCAGGCGCGAGGTCCGTTTGAGAAGCGCCTGACCGGCTTTCGCATCCCGCTCCTCGATGGCTTTTTCCTCCTCTTGCGTCGGAAACCGCGCATAGACCGTCTGCCATCCGCCGTAGTACGGTTCCATCATGACGGGGCGTTTGATGGGCGGCATGACGTGGAGTACGTGCAGGTCGAGCGATTCGGGGAATGGGAATTTGCCGAGGTAGCGAGCCGCCCGCTGACTGTGCTCCGAGCCGTCGGTGACGAGAAGCACGCGCCGCAGACCGCGATAGGGCGCGCGCACGATCAACACCGGACAGCAGGCATATTCCATCACCTGCTGCGCCACGCCGCCGAGCAAAATGCCGGCGGTGGCGCGCAAGCCCTTGGCTCCCAAAATGATGAGAGCGGGCTTTTTTGCCTGGGCTTTTTCGAGGATCATCTCTGCGGCGGGACCAAGTTTGAGTTCGGTTTCGACGCGCAGGCGGCGCGTGGAGAGTTGCTCCTTTGTGCGCGCCAGCGACCGTTCAAAGTCGGGGATGAGCGGCACCTGCCCGGAGTTGAACGCGTGGATGACTAAAATGCGGCTGTTGGGGGGAAGAGGGATGTCGTTCAGCAGTTCAACCGCCGCCTGGGCGTGTTGAGAGCCGTCGTCGGCAAAAAGAATGTTCAATCGCTTCCTCGGAGTCATCAGGACCTCCTTTCATCGGATGAACATCTTTCTCAGGACTTATGCGCAATCAGCGTTCTCTAACGTTGATGATCCAGACTGCGCGTTAGAGAACGCGCTCCATGCAAGGTTTTGCGCAAGTCCTGTTTCTTATACTGTAGCACGAATCGCCCCCGATTTCCAGCGTCCCAAAAGCCGTGCTATACTTTTCTTGCAGGACTTACGCGTAATCAGCGTTCTCTAAGTCTGCGCGGTAGAGAACGCGCTCTATAGAATTGCTCTTGAAAAACTATTACAACCGCCAAGATTTTGTAGAGCGGCATTCATGTCGCTTTAGGTTGCGGAATAAATTCCGCGCTACGCAAGGTTTTGCGCAGGTCCTGTCTTGAACAAATCCCCGCAAGGAGAAACTCATGGACGCCATCTACCAACTCGGCATCCGCTTCATTCAGGCGCTGCAAACCCTCAGCCCCGCCCTGGACGGAATCATGAACGGCTTCACCTTCCTCGGGCGCATTGAGTTCTACCTCATCTTCATCCCCTTCCTCTACTGGGCAGTGGATCGGCGCATTGGCGTCCGCGCCCTGCTCCTGCTCATCTTCACCGACTTCATCTCCTCTTCCTTCAAACTGCTCTTTCACCAGCCGCGCCCCTACTGGCTGGGCGGCGTCAAGGAATTGAGCGCCGAGACCTCCTACGGCATCCCCTCCTCCCACGCCAGCGACTCGCTCGCCGTCGGCGGCTATCTCATCACACAAGTCAAACAAAACTGGGCGCGCTGGCTCATCGGCATCGTCGTCTTCTTCATCGCCTTCTCGCGCATGTATCTCGGCGTGCACTTCCCGCAGGATGTACTCTTCGGCTGGCTCATCGGCTTCTTCATGCTCTGGGCGGTCGCGCGCTGGAAAACATCCCTCCGCAACTGGCTGAACGACAAGCCCTTGGGCGCACAAATTGGACTCGGCTTCCTCGTCTCCATCCTCCTGGCGCTCACCGGCTTCGTCATCCGCGCCCTCATCGCAGGCGCGCCCGACCCTGCCGAATGGAGCCGCTTCTCCACTGAAGCCCGCAGCATCAACGGCTTCATCACCCTGGCAGGCGCCGCCTTTGGCGCGTGGGCAGGCTATGCCCTCATGCGCCAGTATGCCCGCTTCTCCGCGCAAGGCGGCTGGGGCAAACGCATCGCCCGCTACGTTCTCGGCATCGCCGGCTTGCTCCTCCTCTACTTCGGTCTCGACATCGCCTTTGCCGCCCTCGCCCCCGACGCCTCGGTTCTCGGCTACATCCTGCGCTACATTCGCTACGGTCTCGCCACCTTGTGGGCAACCTTCCTCGCCCCTTGGGTCTTCCTCAAAATCAAACTGGCAGAACCAGAAGCGTAAGACGGGAAAGCGCGGGGGAAATATTCCGGGTTTTGGTCTTGTCTAAAGGGAATGGACAAGACCAAAGCCCTTTTCTGGACGACCGCCCTCTTCGCCCTGCTCCTCTCCGCCTGCGGGATGACGAGCGCCGCCTCCCCCTCCGCCCCGACAACTGCCCCGCCTCCCACAGCCTTTGCCTCCCCTCTACCGTCTCCCACCCACTCCCCCACCCCAACCTTCACTCCCCTCCCCACCCCAACCATCACACCGCACCCGCTGGAAATTTCCGCCATGCGGGCGCGTCAATACCCCGGCAGCGACATCGTCATCGAGCGCGAACTCGACCCCGGCGTCAACTACCGCCGCTACTACGTCTCCTACCTCTCCGAAGGCTTGAAAATCTACGCCCTGATGACCATCCCCAACGGCGAAAGACCCCCCAGCGGCTGGCCCGTCATCATCTTCAACCACGGCTACATCCCGCCAGACGTTTACCGCACCACCGAACGCTACGTCGCCTACGTGGACCTCATCGCCCGCAGCGGCTACATCGTCTTCCGCTCCGACTATCGCGGACACGACCAGTCCGAAGGTCAGGCGCGAGGCGCTTACAGCAACCCCGATTACACCGTGGACGTGCTCAACGCCGTCGCCTCGGTCAAGCGCCATCCCCAAGCCGACCCAAACCGCATCGGCATGTGGGGGCACTCCATGGGCGGCTACATCACCCTGCGCTCCATGGTCATCTCGCCAGACATCAAAGCCGGCGTCATCTGGGCGGGCGTCGTCGCATCCTACCCCGACCTGCTCTACAACTGGCGGCGCGGACCCTCCGCCTCCCCCGACTCCGCTCCCCGTCCCGGCTCCTGGCGCACCGCCTTCGTGGAGCAATACGGCTCGCCCGAAGAAAATCCCGAATTTTGGAACTCCATCTCCGCCAACACCTACCTGAGCGAAATCTCCGGCCCTCTCCAACTTCATCACGGCACCGCCGACACCGACGTTCCCGTTGCCTTCTCCGAGACCCTGTTCTACCAGATGCTCGCCGCCGGACAATACGTGGAACTCTACACCTACGACGGCGACAACCATAACATCTCCAACTACTTCAGCGCCGCCATGCAAAGGACGATTGAATTCTTCGACCGCTATGTAAAATAACCTCACGTCGGGATAACCGCCAAGCCGCGAAGAACACAGAGATAGGACTTACGCTTAATCGGGGGTTTACCATAGATGAACACGGACGAACGCTGATTCTGAAGAAAAACGGGATGACTGCACTGCAAAAAACCTTTTCTTACCATGAAGAACACAAAGACCACGAAGTTTTTTAAATCATCTTGCATCGAATTTCGAGATTCTGAATAGCGCCTTTTGGAATT
>DAOUBY010000049.1:0-26030 GCA_034432325.1 Anaerolineales bacterium | reverse complement strand
AAGACCCTCCCCAACCCCAACGGACTGAGCCTCGGCGACCCCAACGCCCCCGCCGTCATCGAAGTCTTCGAAGACTTCCAATGCCCCGCCTGCCAATACTTCACCGACAACGTCGAACCCCTCATCCTTCAATACCTCGTCGAAACCGGCAAAGCGCGCCTGGTCTTCCGCAACTACCCCTTCATTGACGGGCCGGGCGCCGGCAACGGCGGCGAATCGGATCAAGCCGCCAACGCCGCCATGTGCGCCAACGAACAGGGCAAATTCTGGGAGATGAAAGCCATCCTCTACGCCAACTGGAACGGCGAAAACCGCGGCAACCTCAACAACCGCCGCCTCACCGCCATGGCAGAAGCCATCAAGCTCGACATGAACTCCTTCAACGCCTGCTTCAATGCCAACAAATACAAAGCCGACATCCAGGCAGACTTCGACCGCGGCGAACAACTGGGCGTCAGCGGCACGCCCAGCGCCTTCGTCAACGGCGTGCAGGTCGGTCAGCCGGGCAAAATCCCCACCTTCCAAGA
This sequence comes from Anaerolineales bacterium, assembly GCA_034432325.1. Classification (GTDB taxonomy): domain Bacteria; phylum Chloroflexota; class Anaerolineae; order Anaerolineales; family Villigracilaceae; genus Defluviilinea. The sequence continues at coordinate 25,503 of DAOUBY010000049.1, read as the reverse complement.
GATTGCCGTCGCAGTGGATGCCATCGCCGGCACAGGCGAATAACTTACACCCCCACCAAAAAGGGACGCATAGCGCGTCCCTTTTTTGATTCCCCCTCAGGGTTCAAGCGTTATAATGACAGCGGACGACGATTTCCACCTTCATTGAGGACTTATGATGAAACCCCGCCTCCCTCTCGCCCTGAACTGTCTCCTGCTCATCAGCCTGCTCCTCACCTCCTGCGGAGGCGCCCCCACCCTGCCCAAACTGACCGCGCCTGCCACCCCCACAAGCGAAACCTCCTCCCCCGTCCCCCCGCAAACCTACCCGCCCGCCCTCATCGAAACCGATCCTCCTGCCGGCGCCGTCATCGGGCATCTCTCCCCCATCACCTTCTACTTCAACCAGCCGATGAACCGCGCCTCCCTCGAAGCCGCCATCAGCGGATTACCCGACGGCGCCTTCACCTGGAGCGACGACGCCACCCTCCTCTTCACCCCATCCCAACCCTACCCCCCCGATACCCGCCTGACCGTTGAAATCGCCTCGACCATCCAATCTGCCAGCGGATTTGGCGCTCTCGCCCCTCAATCCCTCACCTTCACCGTCGCCGACTACCTGCGCCCGCTCAACCTGCTCCCCAAACCCAACGCCACCGACGTGAACGTGAACGCCGCCATTGCCGTCTCGTTCAACCAGCCGGTAGCGCCCCTCGGCGCAGAGACCTCCTCCCTGCCGCCCGCCTTCGTCATCACCCCAGCCGTGCAGGGACGCGGCGAATGGATCAACACCAGCACCTACCTCTTCCATCCGCAAACCGCCCTGCTCGGCGGCACAGAATACACCGTCAGCGTGAATGGGGACCTCGAAACCGCATCAGGCGTCGGCTTGGACCGAACCGTGGTCAACGCCTGGAAGTTCGTCACGGCGCGTCCGCGCGTCGTCACGTTGACCCCCTCCCCCGACGACTTCATCCCTCCCGACGCCCGCCTCGAACTGACCTTCAACCAGCCGATGGACCGCCAAAGCGTACAGGCAAACTTCTCGCTCAGCGGACCCGCCGGCGCGGTCAACGGAACCTTTGCCTGGCAGGACGATGGCACGGTGGTTGCCTTCATCCCCCAAGCGCCGCTGACGCGCGGCTCAGCCTACACCCTGCGCCTGAACGCCGCGGCAAAATCACACAGCGGCGTAACGCTCGGCAGCGACTACACCGCCTCCCTCCGCACTTACGACACCTTCGCCGTGCGCGCCACCGAAACCAGCGTCAGCGGAATCAACTTTCGCTTCACCGCGCCGCTGGCAAAGGCAGATTACGCCCGGCTGCTGAGCATTTCGCCTGCCGTCGAAGACCTCTCGGTCAACTACGACGACACGACCATCCACCTCTATGGTCTCAAGCCCGGCGCCACCTACCTCATCGAACTCTCCGCCCAAATCGGCGACCCGTGGGGACAGACGCTCGGCTCGCCCTACCGCATCGAGGTGCAAACGCCCCCGCTCACCCCCACGCTGTATGTCATCCCCTTCTCCTCCACGCTGTTCGTCCGCCCGGAGGAACCCCTGCTCGCCGCCAGAGCCGTCAACATCCAAAGCGCGGATGTGACCGTTGCGCCGCTGACCGTGCAGGAATACTTCGCGCTTCAATCCTCCTTCGACCTCCAGCAGACCTACGCTCCGAACAACCCCGTCTCCTTCTCCCAAACCTTTTCCCTGCCCCCCAACCTGCAAAGCGACATAAAACTGCGCCTGGCAGAAGCCAACAGCCAACTGCCGCCCGGCCTGTATTACGTGAACATCGCCTCGCCGCAAATGCAGACGAAATCGCGGCTCATCGAATTCGTCGCCTCCAGCCAGGTCAACCTGACGTTCAAACTCGGCGCAACGGAGGCGCTCGTTTGGGCGGTGGACCTGCCTTCGCAGACGCCCATCGCCGGCGCGGCGGTCACCCTTTACGACGAAGCCGGCAACGTCCTCACCAGCGGCGTCACCGACGCGAACGGACTCTGGAAGGGCGGCATCGCCCCCCTCAGCGGACAGGTCTATGCCATGCTTGCCGCGCCCGGCGACCCGAACTTTGCGCTCGCCGCCAACACCTGGAACAGCGGCTTCCACGCTTGGGACTTCGGCTACCCGCAGAGCGTCCAGCCGCCGCACACCCAAATCTATCTCTACACCGACCGCCCCATCTACCGCCCCGGGCAAACCGTGTACTACCGCGGCATCGTCCGCGAGGCGTTCGACGGGCGCTACGAACTCCCCGCCGTCCCCTCCATCCCCATCCTCCTGACCGACTCGCAAGGCACGCAGTTGGCGTCCATCAACGCCCAACTCTCCCCCTACGGCACTTTCAACGGTCAATTTGAACTCTCGCAGGAAGCCGTGCCGGGCAATTACACCTTCCAAAATAACGCCCTCGGTTTTTACTTCAACTTCCAGGTGGCGGAATACCGCAAACCCGAAATTGACCTCAACGTCGCGTTCCTCAACGACCAGGTTCAACAGGGCGGCTCTGCCGAGGCGGATGTCACCGCGCGCTACTTCTTCGACGCGCCCGCCGGAAATGTCAACGTCCGCTGGTCGCTGTATTCCAAACCCGCTTTCTTTTCCCTGCCCGGCTACCAAACCGGTCTGATTGACTTCGACTGGCTGGACGTCTTCCGCCTGCCCAACGGATCGGACTCCCGCTTCTTTGGGGAACTCCTCAAGGACGGTTCGGCTCAGACCTCCCCCAACGGGACTCTCGCCATCAACCTGACCTCCCTCCCCAAAGCGGATTCGCCCCGCCTGCTCACCCTCGAAGTGACCGCCGACGACGAAAGCGGACTGCCCGTCAGCGCACGCAGTGAACTCACCCTCCACCCCGCCGACTTCTACATCGGCGTGCGCCCCGACCGCTGGGTGGGCGCGGCAAAATCCGAAATGGGCTTCGAGCTTTACACCGTGGATTGGGAGCGGAATCCCGCCGGCAACAAACCCCTCGCCGCCGAATTCAAACAAGTGCGCTGGGAACAATCGCTCGATGAAAACGGCTACCCCAAATACACTCCCGTGTACACCAGCGTTGCCAGCGTCAACCCTGCCACCGGCGCAGACGGCAAAGCGCGGGTTGCCTTCACCCCGCCCTCCGCCGGCACGTACCTGCTCGATGTCAGCGGCGGGACGGCGCGCACGCAGGCGCTCGTCTGGGTGGGAGGCGAAGGCGCCTCTGCCTGGCCCGACCTGCCCAACCAGCGCCTCGAACTGACCGCCGATAAGGACGCCTACAAACCCGGCGAGACCGCCACAGTCTTCATCCCCAACCCGTTCCCCGTCAACGCCCTCGCGCTGGTGACGGTGGAGCGCGGGCGCATCTCGAACGCGGCGGTGATCCCTGTCAGCGGCAGCGGCGTGGAGTATCCGCTCCCGCTCACCGAAGAGGACGCGCCGAATGTGTACGTCAGCGTGACGCTGCTGGGGCAGGGCAACGACTTCAGGCATGGGCTGGTCAACCTCCCCGTCGCGCCCGAGGCGAAGGCGTTGAAGGTGCAGTTGTTTGCCAATCCGCCCGAGGCGGGTCCGCGCGATCAGGTCACTTTCGACGTGGTCGTCACTGATCATCAGGACCAACCCGTGCAGGGCGAGTTCTCCCTCTCAGTGGTGGACCTTGCCACGCTGAAACTGGCGGATTCGAACGTGCAGGATATGCTGCCTGCCTTTTATGGAAACCAGCCGCTCGGCATCGAGACTGCCCTCTCGCTGGCGGCGTATGGCGGGCGCAACTTCCTCGAAGCCGGCGGGCTGGGCGGCGGAGGCGGGGACGAAGGCTCGTTCATCCGCCAGGACTTCCCCGATACCGCCTACTGGAATCCGTCGCTCATCACCAACGCCGAAGGGCGCGGACAGGTGACCCTGACCCTGCCCGACTCGCTCACCACCTGGCAGGTGGATGTGCGCGGTCTGACGATGGACACCAAAGTCGGGCAGGCGCAGACACAAATCGTCTCCACCAAGCCTTTGCTCATCCGCCCGGTTACGCCGAGGTTCCTCGTCAGCGGCGACCATGTGCTGATGGCGGCGGTGGTCAACAACAACACGCCCAACCGCCTGAACGTTTCGGTCAACCTTCAGAGCGAAGGATTCACGCTGGATAACCCCGACTCTGCCACGCGCACCTTCGAGATTTCTCCCTATGCCCAGGCGCGCGTCGAATGGTGGGGCACGGCAGGGCTGGAGGAGCAGGCGGATCTGGTCTTCTCTGTCACCGCCAGCGGGACGCCCTCCCTGCAGGATTCGGCGCGGCCGGTGTGGGGCAAACTGCCCATCTTGAAATATGTTTCGCCGCAAGCGTTCGTCACGGGCGGAGTCTTGCGGGGCGCATCGGCGCAGCAGGAAGTCATCTCGCTTCCGCGCACGTTCACGCCCGGTCCCGGAAGCGGCTTGGATGTGGAACTAAGCCCCTCGCTGGCTGGCAGTTTGCTGTCTGCGCTGGAAGCGGTGGAGGCGCCGCCCTATTCGGTCAGCGCGGAGGCGAGTCTCTCGTATCTGCTTCCGAACATCGAAGTCCACCGCGCCCTGAACAACGCCGGTCTGAGCGACCCTGCCCTCTCACAGCGCGTCGAAAAGAATCTCAACGCCAGCGTGAGCCGCATCCAATCCCTGCAAAATGCGGACGGCGGCTGGAGTTGGTGGGGGCAGGGGGAGTCCGAACCGTACATCTCGGCGTATGTGCTGTTCGGCTTGCTGCGCGCGCAAAAGGTGGGAGCGCCGGTCAATCAGGAAGCGCTGAACCGCGCCGTAACCTACCTGCAGGGAACGCAGACGGAACTCACGGCAAACACCAGCGGCGCCGACCTCGACGAAGCCGTCTTCGTCCAATTTGCCTTGAGCCAGGCTGGCAATGCCGACTCGATTCGCGCCGACGCGCTCTACGCAGCGCGCGACCGCATGAGCCCCGCCAGCCGCGCCCTGCTGGCAGCCATCCTCCACGCCATCAACCCCGCCGACCCGCGCGTGAGCGAACTGCTCAGCAACCTTGCCGCACAAGCCATCCGCACCGCCTCCAGCGCCCACTGGGAGACGCCCCCGCAAAACCTCGTGCGGCGCGGCTCGCCGGTGTACACCACATCGGTGGTCGTCTACGCCCTCGCGCAGCTCGACCCCGCCAATCAGGTTCTGCTCGACGCGGTGCGCTACCTCAACGCCCACCGCAACGCGCGCGGCTTGTGGAGCGCCGGGCACGAAAACGCCTGGGCAATGCTGGCGCTCAACGAGGCGATGATCGGCATTGGCGACCTGCGCTCCGACTTCGCCTACAGCGCCTCCCTCAACGGCAGTCCGCTCACCAGCGGCGACGTGAACGGCATTCAACTCGAACCTCTGCGGGCAAACGTTCCGCTCGAATTCCTTTTCCCCAACGCACCCAACCTGCTCACCATTCAACGCGAAGACGGGCTGGGACGCCTCTTCTACAACGTCGTCCTGAAAGTCAACCGCCCGGTGCAGGACGTTCAACCGCTCAATGCGGGGATGGGGATCGAACGCATCTACTGTCCCGCCGCCCAAAAAGACTGCACGCCTCTCACCGCCCTGAAACTTGATCCAAATCAAGCGGTCACCGCCCGGCTGACGCTGACTCTGCCCCACGACGCCTACCACGTCATCGTCGAAGACCACATCCCGGCCGGCATGGAAATCCTCAATCGCGGTTTGAAGACCAGCCAACTGGGCGCAGACAAAACCGATGTGCAGGTTCAATTCAAAGAGGACGACCCCTTTGCCGAAGGCTGGGGCTGGTGGCTGTTCAACGAACCGCAAATCCACGACGAGGGCATCCTCTTTACCGCCGATTCCCTCCCCGCCGGCGTCTACGTGCTGACCTACACCCTTATCCCTGTGCAGGCGGGTGAGTTCCAGGTCCTTCCCGCCCACGCCTGGCAAGCCTTCTTCCCCGAAGTGCAGGGCGCCAGCGCAGGAATGCTCTTCGAGATCAAGCCGTAGCAACGAAAAAGCCGCGGATTGCGTCACCTCAACACAATCCGCGGCTAATCACCAATTACCGCCTTTCCCTACCTCACCATCCCCCACACCGCCAGCGCGCCGAAGATAAGCAGTACCAGCGCCGCGCCGGTAATCACCTCGCCTGCAGAACGGCGGTCCCTCACATACAGCAGGGGGGAAATCCCCTCGATTTCCCACAGCGGGCAGGCGAACCAGGTGAACATCAACCCGCCCAGCAAACCGCCGATGTGCCCCCAGTTGTCAATGCCGGGCAGCGACCCCACCAAAAACAGATTGATCGCAATGATAAAAAGCACATTCCCGATGGCGCTTCTGAAATGTCCCGCCAGCAGTTTGCGGTTGCGGTAGAGAAAAACCGCCTCCGCGCCAATCAGCCCAAACACCGCCGTGGACGCGCCGATGGAATACCCGTCGGTAAACAGGAACGACATCACATTGCCCGCAAACGCGCCCAGCAGATAGAGCGTGAGAAACCGGCCGCGCCCAAAGAACTGCTCCAGAGCCGTTCCAAACGACAACAGGGCGTACATGTTGAAGAAAATATGCGTCACCGAGCCATGCAGCAGCGCCGGCGTAAGCAGACGCCACACCTGCCCCGCGCGGATAAATTCGTTGATGCGCGCCCCGTACAACGACAGCCAGTCAATGTTGGAAAACGAAGTCGGATACCCGAAGAACACCACGCTCGCCGCCTGCAGGAGATAGACGACCACCGTCACGCCGATGATGGTGTACGTCACATAGGGAACGGCTTGCGGCAGCGCCACACGGACGGGTTGTGGAGCAGGCTCGGGCGCGGCGGGATGAGTCTCGTAATTCACAGGGAAACCTTTCGATGCTTCACACGGTGATGCTCCGCCGTGATGATGGCGCGAATCACATCCACTGTTTCGTCCAGTTGATAGTCGCGGTTGATGATGACGTAATCGAACGCCTCCACACGTTTCAACTCCTTGCGCGCCGTCGCAATGCGGATGGCAAGCGAATCGGCGGTTTCGGTTTTGCGCGTTTCGAGGCGGTGTACCAGTTCCTCTTCGCTTTCGGTGGTGATGAAAATCAACAGCGCATCGGGCGCCAGTTTGCGCACGGTCTCCGCCCCCTGCACATCGAGGCGCATCACCACATCCTTGCCGCTTTCCAGCGCCTCGCGCACCTGCTGTTTCGGGATGCCCTTGTAATCGCCATACACAATGGCATGCTCGATCAACTCATCCTCGTCAATCATGCGCGCAAACTCTTCCTTGGTGACGAAGAAATAATCCCTGCCGTGAATCTCGTTGGCGCGCCGCGGACGCGTGGTGGCGGTGACTACAAAATGAAACGGCATGCCGCGCTCTTTCATCCGCTGCATCACCGTGTCCTTGCCCACGCCCGAAGGACCCGAAATGACAATCAACAGCGGCTGAGGATGATGAAGGTTGAACTCTGAATTGACGGATGAAGAAGACATGCCCGAAATTGTACCAGACGGCAAACAAAGAATTCCGAAGTTCACCCGGCCAGCGCCCGCTCGACCATTGGACCGATTTCCCCGCCTCCCGCCTCGCCCTCAGCCTGCCGCAGCCACACGAGGAACTCGGCATTCCCCTTCGGTCCCAACAGCGGACTCTTGATCAGCCCGCAAACTTCCAGCCCTTCCCGGCGGGCAAACTCCAGCACATCCATCAGCACCTGACGGTGAATCTGCGGGCTGCGGATAACGCCGTCGCCGCGCGAAACGTCCTTTCGCCCGGCTTCGAATTGCGGCTTGATGAGGGCAATGACCCCCCTCCAATCCCCCCCCATTTCTCCGAAATTGGGAGGAGCGCCCCGAAGGGACGAGGGGAGTATCCACCTCTTCACCACCGGCAAAAGAATCTTCAACGAAATGAACGACGCATCCACCGTCACCAGCGACACCGGCTCCGGCAAAGACTGGACATGGCGCGCGTTGGTTTCCTCCATCACCACCACACGCGGGTCGTTGCGCAGTTTCCAGTGCAAAATACCCTTCCCCACATCCATGGCATAGACCTTCGCCGCGCCGCGCTGGAGCAGACAATCGGTGAAGCCGCCGGTGGAGGCGCCCACGTCGGCGCAAACCAGCCCGCGCACATCGAAGGCAAAGGCATCCAGCGCGGCATCCAGTTTTTCGCCGCCGCGCGAAACAAAGCGCGGACCGGAGTCCACCGTCAGCGTGGCGGAGGCGTCCACCGGGGTGGCAGGTTTGAGCGCGGTCTGACCGGCGACGCGCACCTGTCCCGCCATGATGAGCGCCTGCGCCTTGGCGCGCGATTCGGCGAGTCCGCGCTCCACGAGTAACACATCCAATCGAACTTTCGTCATGGTGTTGCTATTGTACTGCCCGGCGGCAAAAAAGGTAAAATTGTCTCATGCTCAAACATCTGCTCAAAACCATGCGCCCCCGCCAGTGGATCAAAAACGGCTTCGTTTTTTTCGCCTTGATCTTCGACAAGCAACTCTTTCATATAGAGCCGTTCCTGCGAACGCTGGAGGGCTTTTTTCTATTTTGTCTGATTTCCAGTTCCGTGTACCTGTTCAACGACATTGCCGACATCGAAGCCGACCGCATCCACCCGGAAAAGAGAAACCGCCCGCTGGCTTCGGGGAAGTTATCGGTGAACGTTGCCCTGTTTGCCGCAGCGCTGTTGGCGCTGGCGGCGCTGCTGGCTGGCTTTCTGCTCAAGCCGGCGTTTGCCGGGATACTGGCACTCTACTTTGCCATCAACCTGTTGTATTCGCGCTGGCTCAAGCACGTTCCCATCATTGACGTGCTGATCATTGCGGCGGGGTTCGTCCTGCGGGTGGCGGCGGGCGTAACGCTGATTACCGTGGAGCGCTTCTCCCCCTGGCTCTACATGATTACCGTGTTGTTCTCCCTCTACCTGGGGCTGGGCAAACGCCGCGCCGAAATGAGCCTGCTGGCGCAGGGCGCCGGCGCGCATCGCAAAGTGCTGGACGGCTACACCCTGCCCCTGCTCGACCAGTACATCACCATCGTCTCCGGCACCACCATCGTCGCCTACTCGCTCTACACCTTCTCCGCGCCCAACCTGCCCGAAAACCACGTCATGATGCTGACCATCCCCTTCGTGGTGTATGGCATCTTCCGCTACCTTCAACTGATTCATGTGGGCAACGCCGCCGGCTCTCCCGAAGAAGTGGCGCTGAAAGACCGGCCTCTGCAAGCCACCGTCCTGCTTTGGGGGTTGACCGTCATTTCCATTTTCTACCTCACGTGAAGACCTCCGCTCCCGGCAAGATCATCCTCTTCGGCGAACACGCCGTGGTGTACGGACGTCCGGCGCTGGCGGTGCCGGTGACACAGGTTCACGCGGATGTGGAAATCACCGCTTCGGACCGCCCCGGTGCCTGGATCCACGCCCCAGACATTTCCCTCCACTCGGAACTGAACGCCCTGCCCTCCGACCACCCCATCGCCTCGGTCATCCATAACTTTTTCTTTCTCGCGCGCGTTGCCCTGCCTGCCAGCCTGAACATTCACATTTCCTCCACCATTCCCGTCGCATCGGGTCTCGGCTCCGGCGCGGCAGTGACCGTTGCCCTCGTGCGGGCGCTGGCACTGCATTTCGATTTTCCCATGAGCGATGAAGAAGTCAACGCCTTTGCCTACGAGATCGAAAAAATCCATCACGGCACACCCTCGGGCATTGACAACACGGTCGTGACGTATGCCAAACCCGTCTACTTTGTGCGGGGTCAGCCCATCGAAACCTTCACCGTCGGGTCGCCGTTCACCATCGTCATCGGCGATACCGGCATCCCCGCGCCGACGAAAGAGTCGGTGGGTGATGTAAGAAAACTATGGGAGGCGGACAGGGAAAAGTGGGACAGGGTGTTCGACGAAATAGGAGATGTGGTAAAGCAAGCGCGCAAAGCCATCGAAAGCGGAAGGTGGAAGGAACTGGGCGGATTGATGAACGACAACCACGCGCTTCTGCAAGAGTTGACCGTCTCCTCGCCCGAATTGGATCGTTTGGTCGAGGCGGCGCGAAAGGCTGGGGCGTTGGGGGCAAAACTCAGCGGCGGCGGACGCGGTGGAAATATGATCGCTTTGGCACAGCCGCCGGATGCCGGCGCAGTTGTCAGGTCGCTGAAAGAGGCGGGGGCAAAAAACGCCATCGTCACCCGGGTCGGGTGACGACAGATTAGACCTCTTGCGAACGTACGCCAGAGAGCGCACAATACGCTGGCGCAGGAGGCGTTCTCTAACGCCGGCTGACTTGTACAAGAGATCAGTTTTAGAACCAGTCTCTTTTGTAGAAGATAAAGGTGGCAATCGCCGTCACCCCAACCGTTACGCCGAGGATGAACAAAAAAGCCAGCGGGTGATCCTGAGCCGGCAGGGTGACGTTCATACCATAGAAGGATGCGACGATGGTCGGCAGGTTGAGGATGATGGTGAGCGCGGCAAGGGCTTTCATCACCACGTTCAGGTTGTTGGAGATGATTGAAGCAAAGGCATCCATCATGGAGGCAAGGATTTCGGTGTTGATGTTGGTCATCTGAATGGCTTGCTGGTTTTCGGTGAGGACATCCTCGAGCAGATCCTGATCCTCCTCGTAATAATTGAAGATCTGCATGCGCTGGACGCGCTCCATCATCACCTCGTTCGAACGCAGGGCGGTGGCAAAGTAGGTGAGGCTCTTCTGATATTTGAGCAGTTCCAACAGTTCGCGGTTGCGCTGGGATTCTTGCAGCCGGTCTTCGATGGCTTCGGTGGCGCGGTTGATCTCGCGCAGATGCGTCAGATAGCGCGTGGCGGTTTCAAGGAAGATGTACAGGGCAAAGCGGTAGCGTTTGCCGGTTTTCAACATGCGATACTTGCCGTTGGCAAGCACGTTGAACATTTCCTTGTCGTATTTGCAAATGGTAACGATGACATTCCCCCGAATCATGATGCCGAGCGGAATGGTAATGTAGGGAGGGTCGCTTTCGAGTTGGCGGTGAGGAATACGAAGCAGGATGAAGGTGTACTCTTCATCGCGTTCGATGCGCGGCATTTCATCGAGGTCGAGGGAATAATTGATGTAGTCAATATCCACGCCCCAATCCACGAGTTGCTCGATTTCTTCCGGCGTAGGGTCAACGGCTTTGACCCACGAACCGTTCACCAGGGTATCCAACTGCTCGATTCCCCGCTCGGTGGTCTTGTAAATGGCGAGCATGAATGCCTCCTTGCGTGAGATCATCACGCAGAGGCACGGCTCATCTGCGTGATGTCATGGATGTCGCAATGTGCAGAGTCCGCCCGTACTGGGCGGCTGGCTCTCGGTATTCCTTGAAGCGCTATCGTTCGTAACCATCACGTTTCCTTGCGGCGGCTATTGTACGCCTGTTGAATGAATTCCACAACGGCAACGACGGGCTTCCCCGTTATTCTCCGTCATCCGAGGCAGCGCCCGGCTGGTTGACGCTCAACACCTCTCCATGCACGTTGATGGTGACCTTGAAGCCCATCATTCCCAGGTACGCGCGCACATCTTCGGGAATGCCCAGTTCCATCAATTGCTCGAACTGCTTGTCAATATTCTTCAACTGCTGTTCGATGGCGGCTTTGGTGAACACATCCTCCTGCCCAAGCATTTTGGCGGTTTCCTGAGAAATCAGGTCTTCGCTGCCTTTCATCAGTTCGGCAATCTGACCGAGCACCTGGCGGTCCACCTGTTCGGAGGGAATATGGCGGCGGAAGCCTGCATCGTCCACCACATAGCAGGGTTCGCCGCCTACAAAGGCGGTCTCAGCGGGACGCCCGAATTCATCGAAGACGAGACCGGCGAAGAGAGGGGTGTTAGGCATTAGTTACTCTGCCTTCCCTCCACAGCCGCGAGCAGAATACCGGCGGCAATCCCCAGGCGGCGATCCAGTTTTTGCGAGGGATCCATGCTGAAATCGAGGTTCAGTTCGTAGCGGAAGAGGTTGAAGTTCTGTTTCAGGTCGGCGACGCGCGTTTCGCCGAGGACAATGTCATAGTTTTGAGGCAGCCACGAGCCGAGCAGGAAGCGGCGCAGGAGCGCCAGCCCCATGCTGTCTTCGAACAGCACGCCAATCTGGTTGTCGTTCGCATCCAGCACCTGCCACTCGTCGCGCAGCATCGAACTCCAGCCCTTGCGGCGCAGCGTCCCCACCTTTTGGTTGTATGCCGTATCCACCACATCGTACGCCGCCGAAAAATCAATGATCTGCCGCGCCTTGATGCTCAGCACCTCCTGCGACTTGCCCTCATCGGCATACACGCGGATGTCCTCGCGCAGTTTGAACATCTTCTGCTCGCTGAACATCACCAGATTGCCGGATGGGTCATAAATGCGGAACTTGCCGGTCAGCGCCAACACCTGACGCTTGAGCAGATAATTCGGAAATTGAAAGATGGGATTCATGCCTCTCCTTTTAGACGACGCGGACGCGCGTCCCTTCGCCGGGCAGATGGATGTAAGACGCATCCACCGGGACGTTGGGCAGGCTCCAACGATACAAAAACTTCGCCGCCTCTGACGGCAGATTCACGCAACCGTGGCTGCGCGGACGCCCATAGTCGTTGTGCCAGTACGCGCCATGCAGCGCGTGACCTGCGCCGGTAAAGAACGAGCACCACGGCACGCCGGGCAGATTGTAGATGTTCTCGAGCGCGTCGCCCTGATTGGTCATGTGCACTGCGGGACCTTTGTGATATGTACGGAATTCGCCGCGCGGGGTTTCCGTCCCCGGCGCGCCGGAAGAACAGCGCTGGGAAAAGACCAGTTTCTCCCCCTCGAAGGCGGTCACCATCTGGGTCTCCAGTTCGACGACAATCAACTTTTCTTCGTTCGGCACTTCGGGCGAGAGCAGGGTCAGTTCTTCGTAAGGCACGAGCCGCATGGCATGGGAGGGAACATACAGATCGCGTTTGAGTTCGCTGTCGTAGATTTCGTACCAGATGCTCTTCTCCTCGCGCGTCACGACCACCCGTTTCACCCAATGCGCGCTTCCGTAATAGATGCGGTATCCGCGCTCGGCATAGACGTAAGGCGACTTCTTCGTATCCACAAAGGGGATGGTGATTTCGCCCACCCGTCCCTTTTCGGGAACGTCGAACAGCGGTTTCTGGTAGCGGGTCTCCACGGGAAGCACCCAGCCGGAGTAGGTGTATCCCTCGTTGTTGATTTGATACCATACACGGTTGAAGGGATTCCCATCGTCGCCGTTTTCCTCGACGGCGGTGATGTCCACCACCTTGTCTTTACCGAAGAAATCAATTTTATTGGCGTTGAACGAGGGCGCATCGTAGAGGGGAACGCCGCTGATGGTCATGCATCCCTGCCGGGGGGCGGGGGCGGCAAACGCGCGGTCGAGTTTCAGGTCGCTCAGGGCAAAGGCAAGCGAGCCGGCTGCCGCCAGTTTTAGAAATTCACGCCGGGTAAGTTGAGGGTTGAGCATGAGATAAGTTTACCTGCAGACTTGAAATTCAGCGGGCTTTATAACTGAATTCTTATAAACGCACAATCACTTTTGTGCCTGTAAAACCATAGACCAGCGGTTTTCCCGGCGGGACGGGGGGAATCGTCCAGCGGTAGAGCCATTTGGCGGCTTGCGGCGTGAGGTTGATGCAGCCGTGACTGCGCGGACGCCCGAAGTCGTTGTGCCAGTACGTCCCATGCAGGGCAATGCCGTTGTCCTTGATGTAGATGACCCACGGCACACCGGGCAGATCGAAGCCGTTGGAAGCCAGGTCGCCGGTTGCCATGTGCCGCGTGGGACGTTTGTGGTAGGTGATGTACTCGCCGGCGGGGGTGGTGTAGGTACCGCTCCGCAGACGCCCGCCGGTGGCGGCGCGGGTGGCAAAGACCAGCCTGTCGCTTTCGTAGGCAAGCACCAGTTGCTCCTCGAGGCGCACCTCGACGCGCTTTTCGCGGTTGGAAAGGCTGGGGGAAAGAGGCGACAGTTCCTCGTCGGGGATGAGGCGGATATGTTCCCCGCGCACAAAATATTGCTGTTGGTATTTGTCATCCAGCAGAGCATACCAGATGCTTCCATCCGGCAGGACGACGCTGGCGGTTGCCCAGTGAACCGTCTCGTAGTAGAGCCGATAAACAACTTCGGATTCGGGATTCGCTTCGATGTGCGCGTCGGTATAGGGAACGCTGACCTCGCCCAACGCGCCGTTGAGGGGGATGAGTTGCGGTTCGTTCAGGACCGTGCGGACGGGCTGGACGCTCCCCGAATAGACATAGCCTCCCTCTTCGAGTTCGTACCACACACGGTTATAGGCAGTCTCGTCGTCGCTGAGGGCGGTGTTGGTGATACGGAGAATGAGGTCGCGCCAATACAGCCGCTTCTTGCGGGACTTGCGGTTGGGCTCCTCATACGACCAGAGCGTACGATCAACGACGCGCCCCTGGTAAACGTCGAAAGCATCGGCTGGGAAGGTCAGGGGCAGGCTGGGCAGAAAGAGCCCCATCACGGCATAGCCGCCGAGTTTGAGAAAGTCGCGCCGGGAGATGCCGCTGCTGCTCATGGATTGCTTTGCCCTGCTCTTTTGCATGAAAGAGAGCGGGTGACGGAAGATCAGTAATGGATGTTGACCAGCGTGCCGACCGACGCCCAGTTGAACAGCCATTCGGCGTCGCTGGTGCGCAGGTTGACGCAGCCGTGGCTCATGGGCGTGCCAAAGTTGTTGTGCCAGTAGGTGCCGTGCAAGCCATAGCCTTTATAGAAGTACATGATGTAGGGGACGTTGGGCAGGGAGTAACCGGGACCGGACATCCGCGCCGAGCGAATTTTGACGTAGATTTTGTATTGCCCGGTGACGGTGGGGGTGCGCCAGGTGCCGGTGGAAACGACAAAGGAATTGACGACGACATCGCCTTCGTAAGCGAAGACCATCTGGCGGCTCAGGTCCACGTCAATCCAGCGGACGCCGTTGCCGGCGCTGGCAACACTCGGTTTATCGGGGGAGTAGGTGGGGGGGATGTATTGAGGCGTGGGAGTGTCGGCAAGGACTTCCATTGCCAGCGGCGCGGGGGTCTCGGTGGGTTCCGGGGTTGAGGTGGGGGCTTCGGTGGGAGGATCGGTGGGTGCGGGCGTGAGGCTGGGCAATGGCGAAGGTTCGAGCGCCGGAGCGGGGAGGTCAATGGGCTGGACGTTGAGAACGCTTGCGCCCACCGGTGCGAGGGACGGCTTGGCAATTTCCACCGTCGCCCAAAGGATTTCCTCACGCACAGCCTGCCTGGCAGGCTGCTGGGGGCTAATCACAGACGCAACCGCCTGGCTGTTGAACGCCATCCATACGGCGGCGCCAATTGCAACCAGGCAGATGAACATGCTCAGCGCTCCCCACAGGAGATACAACCGCGACGAGTTCGATTTTGCTCTTTTCATGGCGTCACCTCGCTCCTCTAAAAATTGCGTCTGAATAACCTCAACAGGACTTACGCGTAATCAACGTTCTCTAACGTTGATGATCCAGTCTGCGCGTTAGAGAACGCGCTCTACGCAGGGTTTTGCGTAAGTCCTGGTTAATTTACAAATTAATCTTGAGTCTACTGCAAAAAGGTCTTTATCCACGAAGGACACGAAGTACACAAAGGAATTCCAAAAGGCGCTATTCAGAATTTTGAAATTCGATGCAAGATGATTTAAAAAGCTTCATGGTCTTTGTGTTCTTCGTGGTAAGAAAAGGTTTTTTCAGTGCAGTCATGCAAGTATTTTTAGATGAGTACAACAGCAATTTTCGACCGCCGGCAACAAGGAATGCGCGAGGGCATATATTATAATACGAGAGCAAAGACGCACACCTTCACGCAGGAACACGCCGAAACCTGCCAGCGTTATTGCAAGACAGCATCGAGCCACTGCACAAGGAGAAGAAGTGCTCCCACCCCTCAAGATTGAGGAGGTATTGCGCGGCCGCTACAAGATCCGCGAACGGATTGGTCAGGGCGGCATGGGCGCCATTTACCTTGCGGATGACCTGCGCCTCAAGGGACGTCAATGCGCCTTGAAGGAAGTCGAATACGACCGCGCCCTCCCGGAAAACGTCAGAGAAGAAGCCCGCGAACAATTTTTGCGCGAGGCGACTGTTTTGGCGCGCCTCGACCACCCCAACCTGCCCAAAGTCTCCGACTTCTTCTCCATCGGTCCGCGCGATTATCTCGTGATGGACTACATTCCGGGCAAAGACCTGCGCACGCTGCTGCTCGAAGCGCGGCGCAGCAAACGGTTCATCCCCGAAAAAGACGTGCTCAACTGGGCGGAACAAATTGCCAACGCGCTCTCCTTTTTGCACAGCCAGGACCCGCCCATCGTTCACCGCGACATCAAACCCAGCAACCTCAAACTCATGCCGCACGGCTTGATTAAACTGGTGGATTTCGGTCTCGTCAAAGTCCTCGCCCCCGAAGAAGTGACCATCACCATCATTCAGGGACAAGGCACCGCCCTCTATACGCCGCTCGAACAATACGGCGGCAGCGACGCCCACACCGACATCCGCTCGGATATTTACTCTTTCGGCGCAACGCTCTACCACCTCCTCACCAATGAACCCCCGGCTGACGCCCGCAAGCGCTTCCTCTCCCCCGAAAGCCTGATCCCGTTACGAGAAATCAACCCTGCGCTCTCGCCGCGCACCGAAAAAGCCGTGCTGTGGGCAATGTCTCTGCACCCCGACGAACGTCCGCACAGCGTCAGCGAATTCAAGCAGGCTCTGCTCGGTCACCGCGACACGCCCACCCTGCCGGTCACCCCGTTGCGGACAGGCAGCCTGCAACCCTCCCCTTCCCTCACCGACTATCTCGCCAAACCGGCAGAAGCCCTGCTGGCATGGAGCGCGGCGGTCTTGTTTTTGCTCAGTTTGCTTGCGACTTTGATCCGCTGAACAGCCGCCACCACGCCCACGCCACAATCCCGCCAAACGCCTCCCCTGCCAGCGTAAACAACAGAACCCCAAACGCGCCTCCCGATTCGGACGCCACCCACGCCTGCGCCTGCGGAAATCCCAGCGCAAGGTAGTTATACGCGCCCAAACCGCCGATCACCACCAACAGCGCAAACCGCAATCCCCACTGCGGCGAGACCACACGGCTCACCGCCCAAAAGGAGAGCAGAGCGCTTCCCAACACCCCCAGCAACACAATCAACCACAACCCCACCCGCGGATACCCTTCCGGTGAAATGAAGTTGTTCACCGCTGCGACGGTAGGCGTGGGCGTGGGCGATTCAGCGACGAGCGTGACCGCCGGCGCCACCACCGTCACCGCCACGCCCTCGCTGGTCGCATCGAACTGCAGCACATCCGAAACAACCGCCGGCTCGCTCACCGCGCGCAGTTCCACCTTGCCGGGCTTGTCCACCACAAAGGTGGCGTGCGCCACGCCGTCTATGGTGGTTGCCTCCACCTGCTTCAAAATGCTCCCCGTCTCATCGCTTGTGGACATGGTGAACCGTACCACCGTGCCATCCGGCACGACATGCTGATTGCGGTCGAGCACGGGTCCCGCGCGGACGGAAATCGAAGCGCCAATCTTGTAAAACGGGGTGACGGTGGGTGCCGGGGTAAACGCCCCGTCGCCGACAATGACCGGCGGCTCCTCCTGATCCAGCCGCAAGGGGATGACTTGCTCAGGGTCGGGCGAGGTCTGGGCGATCAGGTCATATCCCACCGCAGGGATGGAAACCGGCGCAGCGCCCTGCAGTGAAATCTGCTGGAAGAGGATGCGCGCCGCCACATCCACAAAAGCAGGCTGTTTGCTGTACAAGGCATAGTACGCCGTGAGTTTGGAAATGTCGGTGGCGTCGAGATAGTAGGGGGCGGTAAAGGAGAAGAGAATCACATCCTTGTTGCGAAGCAGGTTCGGGCGTTCGGAAAAGAAGCGCCTGAGCAGATTGATTTGCCCGCTGCCCACATCCGTCAGCGAAACGACCACCCACGAAGCGTTGATCAGGGAGATTTCGATGTTGGTATCGGCGGTCCCGTTGAGCAGGTCTTCCAACTCCTTGAAGGAAAAGGAACTGGTGCGGCTGCGCAGCACCTGCCCGCTTCCATCGGGACCGTAGAGGCGTAAAACCGTCCGCTGAAAGGCATCCTCCGCCATGATGGTATGCTCGGCGCAGACGCTGCACTGCTTGTAGGCGGAAACATCCGTCAGGAAAACGATGCGGTCGCTGGTGGCGGGCGGCGAAGGCAGAAGCGTGTTGAGTTCCTGTAGATCGGGGCTGATGAGCGTGGCGGCGCTGCGGGCAATGTCGAACGACACCTGGGTCGAAGCGCCCAACCCTTCCAATTCGCTTTCCGCAGGCACCACATCGGTAATCTCGAAGGTGGGATACATGCGCAGTTTGTGCATGAGGATGCGCGTCACTGCGCCATCCACCAGCCGCGCAAAGATGGGATCGTTGCGGTATTCCTGAGCAAAGGCATCCAGAATGCGCAGGGTGGCGGCGTAGGTGGTATCCAACTCATCGGCGCGGATGTTGCCGAGGTAGAGCAGGTCGTTACCCGCCAGAAAGGCATCGCGCGCCACCAGGCGGGGCGAAAAACTCTCTCCGTTCAGCGAGTAAAAATCCCGCACTGCCCGGCTTCCCAAATCGTCGCTGACGACCAGCCCTCCGCTCGTGCGCCAGGCGGCAAACTGCGGCAAAGCCAGGATGGCGGAAAGCGCCGACGCATCGAAACTGACCGGACGCGTGGTCGCCCGAATGTTGCCTTGAAACCCCTGATAACGGATATGCGAGACCAGCAGCCCGTCGGCAATCGCCGCGCGGTCTGATGAAGTGGTCACTGCAAAGAAGGGGGAAAGTTCCACCTGCTTCAACTGCTCGAGCGACTTGCGGACGGTGGCAACTTCATCTTCGGGCGAACGGTCTGAACTGCCCCGCCCGGGAAAATGTTTGGCAACCACGAGCATGCGCCCGTTACTGCCCGCGTGCAGACCGGCAATATATGCCTGCCCCATCTTCCCCACCCAGTAAGGGTCGCCGCCAAAGACGCGCGTCCCCAGGTCGCTGCGCGCGGACGGGTTGGGCGTATCCATCACATCCAGCGACGGACCCAGAAAGACATTGAAGCCAACGGCGGAGAGTTCGCTCCCCATCACATTCCCCACCTGCTCGGCGTTTCTGGTGTTCCAGGTTGCGCCGATTGCCATTTCGTTCGGCAGGGGAGTCAAACCGCTCAAAATCTGGTCGTCCGGCGAACCGTCCCCCTCCTGCGAAATCCCCACAAACAGCGGCACATACACCTTAGCCAGCGAAGGTTCTGCGCTGGAGGCGTTCCATTCGATGTCCTGCAAATTTGCAATCAGTTGATGCGCGGCTGTGACGGTGTTCGGCTCTTCGACGAAATTGTCGTTCTCCGCCAGCAAAATCACGCCGCCGATGTGATGATTGGCAATCAGGTCGTAAATGGCGGAGCCTTCGCTCGTATCCACGCCGCTGAAGGTGACGAGGAACAACTGTCCAACCCGTTCTTCGGGGGTCATGGCGTCCAACACCGCCTGCACCTGCGGAGGCGGGGCGGGGGTTTGGGCGCGGACGCCGGCCACAGGTCCGAAAAGAGAGGCGAGAAGAGTCAACAGAAAGAGCGATGCGGCGAGACGTTTCAACGTCACGCCGCGTCTGTCTGCACTGCGCCTCACCGCCTGGACTTCAGCCTGTTTACCGCTCATCGGCTTTTTTCGCGTCTCCAACCTTCTCCCCGCGCAGGCGAACCGCCAAGCGGGGATCGTCCGTAAAGACGCCGTCCACGCCCCACTTGAGGAGGCGGCGCAAATCCGCTTCGTCGTTCACCGTCCAGACGTGGATGCGGCGTTTGAGGCGGTGCGCAAAGTAGATGAGGTTTTGGGTGGTGTCCTTCAGGTTGGGATGCAGGGCGTCGTATTTGCCGAATGCAAACCCAAAGGAACGAGACCATGCCCCCAGCAGACCATCCAACGCCAGCAAGCCGGCGGGGACTTCGGGCAGGTAGCGGCGGGCGGCGGTAAGGTTGCCCGGCAGGAAGGAGGAAAACAGGATGCGCTTTTGCAGTCCGAATTTTTTGACCAGCATGCACACGGATTCGACGAGGTGGTCGCGCGGGGTGCTGTAGTTGGTGAGTTCCACATTGATGAAGGTGCGCCTGCCCACCGCTTCGAAGACTTCTTGGAGGGTGGGAATTTTTTCGCCTCGAAAGTTTTCCGAAAAGAAACTGCCTGCGTCCAGCGAGCGCAGGTCGGCAAGGGACAGGTCTTTGACCTTGCCGTGTGCGCCGGTGGTGCGGTCCACGGTGGGGTCATGGATGACGACGACGTGCCCGTCGGCGCTGAGTTTTACGTCGAGTTCGATGGCGTCTGCGCCCTGCTGGAGGGCGAGTTCGAAGGCGGCAAGCGTATTTTCGGGCGCATGCGCCGAGGCGCCGCGGTGGGCAAAGATGACGGGGGTGGGGAGGGTATCGAGCATGAGATGAATGAACGGCTCACGCAGAGGGTGAGTCACAATCCGTTGTGAGGGTTGGGATGGGAAGGTTAAATGTCCACAAAGTAGGAGGTGGCGGCGCGGTCGAGCATTTCGCGGGACATGGTGGGCGGTACGGAGAGGTAGCGGGCAATGTCAATGATCTGGTCGCACAGGTCGCGCGGGTGCGAGGCGCGCAGTTTGCGGTTGCGTTTGATGTACCACTCCTGCAAAAGGTAGGCGAGACCCTGATCGCTGTATTCGACTTTTTTGTCGGCGGCGACGCGCTTGAAGATTTCGCGGTATTCCTCGTAGGAGGGATCGCCGATTTCGATTTTGTGGCGCAGGCGGCGCAGGAAGGCTTCATCCACCAGGTCTTTGGGCGGGAGGTTGGTGGAGAAGACGATGAGAACGTCGAAGGGTACTTCCACTTTGCGTCCGTTGTGGAGGGTGAGGAAGTCCACGCGGTTTTCGAGCGGGACAATCCAGCGGTTGAGCAGGTCGCGCGGACGCACCTGCTGGCGTCCGAAGTCGTCAATCAGGAAGATGCCGCCGTTGGCTTTGACCTGGAAGGGGGCTTCGTAGAATTTGTGGGTTTCGTCGTAGACGAGGTCCAAGCCTTCGAGGGTGAGTTCGCCGCCGACGACGATGAAGGGGCGGCGGATTTTGACCCAGCGGGGGTCGCGGCGGGGGTTGGCGCGCAGGTTGCCGGTGCCGGTCGGAGACGCCTGCCCGTCGGCTTCGGGCGCGAGTTTGTGGCTCACCTGGTCATAGACTTTGATGACCTGCCCGTCGAGGTAGAGGGCGTAAGGGATGTACATGGACTGGGTGAGGATGAGGTTGCCGAAGGCGCGGGCGACGCTGGTCTTGCCGTTTCCGGGCGGACCGTACATGAAGATGGAGGTGCCGGAGTTGAGGGCGGGTCCGAGCCGCTGGAAGGTTGCTTCGGAGATGACCAGTTGCGAAAGCACCTGGCGCATCGTCCGCGCGGTGACGGTCATGCGCCCGGTTTTCTGGCGGCGAATGGCTTCGTTATAGACCTCGAAGGGTACCGGCGCGGGTCCGGCATATTGACTGCGCTCGAGGGCTTCGCGCGCGCGGGTGATGCCCGCTCCGGTGATGCCGTAGGTGTAGGCGCCCTCCCCCAACCCTCCCTGCGAGGACTTGACTTCGATGAGTTTTTCACGTTTCAGGGCTTCGAGAATGCCGTCGGTGACGCCGGCAAACGGCAGGGCAATTGCCTCAGCAATTTTGAAACCGCTCATAAATCCCTGGTTGTAAAGGATTTTCAACGCCAAATCCTGCAGCCAGAGGACATTTAAGCCGGTATCTTCGACCGAGTTGATGGGCGGCGGCGAAAAAGGAACAGCCGCACCGGGCGACCGCATGATGTTATTGGTCATAACGCCTCCCAAAGAGGGTGAGGAAAGATGCAATGGTCAGATTATAGCACGCCCAATTTTGAATGCAATGCGGCGTAAAACATCGTATATAATCTGTAATGTCATGAACCTATCTGTAATCATTCCAGTGTACAACGAGGTCAACAATATCGAGGAAATCGTCAGGCGGGTGCAAGCCACCAAACGGGCAAGCGAAATCATCATCGTGGATGACGGTTCGCAGGACGGCACGCGCGATATTCTGAAGAAACTCGACGGCAAACGCAAAGTCCGCGTGATTTTGCACGAAAAGAATCAAGGCAAGGGGGCGGCGGTGGTGACCGGGATGAAAGCCGCCAAAGGCGACGTTTTGCTCATTCAGGACGCCGACCTCGAATACAACCCGCGCGATTATCCCGTCCTGCTCCAGCCCATCGAAGAGGGGCTGGCAGATGTGGTCTACGGCTCGCGCTTTTTGGGCGCGCCGCACCGCGTCGCCATGTTCTGGCATCAGGTGGCAAATCAACTGCTCACCTTCATGACCAACATCCTCTACGACTCGATCCTGACCGACATGGAAACCGGCTACAAGGTCTTCCGCCGCGAGGTCGTCGAGGGCATGAACATCCGCTCGAAGCGCTTCAACTTCGAGCCGGAATTCACCGCCAAAATCCTCAAGCGCAAACACCGCATCTTCGAAGTGCCGATTTCCTTCAACCCGCGCGATTACTCCGAAGGCAAGAAAATCAAACTCAAGGACGCCTTCGAGGCGGTCTGGGCGCTGCTGCGCTATCGCTTCTCGGACTGATGAATCCCCGCGAACAAATCGAACAGGAATTTGCGCTCGCCGAACAGGCGCGTGCCCGCGGCAACGAGGGACAAGCCCGCGTTTGCGCGCGCCGCGCCGCCGGAATTGCCGTTCGGGAATACCTGACCCGCCAGGGGATTCGCCCCCCCAGCCTCAGCGCCTACGATTTGCTGACTCTGCTCAAAGACGACCCGCTTCTTCCCCCCGACCTGAAACTGCTCGCCGGCCATTTGACCTTGCGCGTCACCGAGGAATTCAAACTCCCCATCGAAGCCGATCTCATTGCCGAGGCGCGGCGGTTGTGCGAAGCCCTGCTGAAATGAAAAGACCCCGAGGAATAATCTCGGGGTCTTTATGACTGTGGACGGCGCGGCGTTTTATTCACTAACGTTACGGACTCGTTCGCGCCGCGACACATTGTCATCGAATGGGGATTCATGTCGCTTGGAAATGCGAGATGCCCCCTGCGGAGACAATGTCTCGCGCTACCGCGTAAGGCGAGTTATTCAACCATTTGTTCTTAGAGAGTGTTTTATAAAGCGGGGTTTACTGCAGATGAACGCAGATGAACACCGATTCTCAGGACTTACGCGTAATCAACGTTCTCCAACGTTGACGATCCAGTCTGCGCGTTAGAGAACGCGCTCTACGCAGGGTGTTGCGTAAGTCCTGTTCTGATGAAAAAACGCAATGAAAGGACCGTATAAATCCAATTTATCCATGTTCATCTGTGGTTGGAACATGAATTTCAAAACACTCTCTTACAGGCTTTTTCGGCTCATCAGGTAGAAGAACGCCCGCGCCAGCGTGATGACCAGCACCATGCCAGACATCACCCCCCCCAGCACCAAAAACATCTTCTTCCAATCGCTCAGCCGCAGGGCAATCTCTTCCCGCGCCGGGAAGCGGATTCGCTCGCGCAGGCGTTGGACCATGTCCCTCGAAGGCTGAATCGGCTTCAAGGTCCCGGCAAGACGCGCCTCGAGTCTGGAAAGGACATCATCGGGAAGAGCGGTTGATTTTCTGCGTGCCATTCGTTACTCACAAGTTCAATCAGCGGGGTAGAGAACCAGCCCAACCGTTCCGGGTCCGAAATTGATGGCAAGGGAGATGGAAAGGTCGGTCAGGAAGGCTTCTTTGACGTTCAGCGATTTCTTCGCTTGCTCCATTAACACCTGAGCGGAGGGAAGGTCACGCGCATGTACCACGCCAAGATAAACAGGCTGACTGCCCGCATGTTCCTTCGCCAGTTCGACAACGCGTTCGAAGGCGGCTTTGCGGGTGCGGACGCGGTCCACCATGTCCACAAGTCCGTCTTTGAGCATGGCAATCGGCTTGAGGTTCAGAGCGGAGGCGAGCGCCGAGCGCAGCGCGCCGACGCGCCCGCTGCGGCGGGCATATTCGAGGGTGTCGAGCGTGAGGATGATGAGCGTCCTGCCGCGCACGCTTTCGATGAATTTGACGATTTCGTCCACGCTTTTGCCGGCGCGTTCCATTTGACGGGCGGAACGGCACATGAAGGCGGTGCCGATCGAGCCGCCGAGGGTATCCACTGGGACAACGTTGTAGGCGCCTTTGAGTTCCTCCGCCGCGGCAACCGAGGACGCGTAGGTGCCGGAGAGTTTGCTGGTGATGTGAATGGAAAGGATGGTGTCGCCGGGCTGGGCGATTTTTTTGTAAAATTCGACGAATTGGTGCGGAGAAGGCTGGGAGGTTTTGGGGTGCGGCAGGCTTTTGCTGTCCACCAGTTTGTAGAACTCGTCCATGCTGAGTTCAACGTCTTGAATGAAGGTCTTCTCCTCCCCAAAATGTACGTTAATGGGGATGCGCTGGATGTCGTACTCTTTGTACCACTCGGCAGGGACGTCTACTGCGCCATCGGTCACAATACGAAGCATGGTTACTCTCCTTCAAGGTTGATATTCTGGTCGCTCAATTGGTCGCGCAGGGCGAGCAATGTGCGGTGGTAAAGGCTTTTGATTGCGCCCTCGCTGCGTCCCATGATGGCGCCAATTTCGGCGTTCGACAGATTCTCGACAAATTTGAGGATGAGGAGATTCTGTCGTTCGGCTGGCAGGCGGCGGATGAGTTTGAGAAGCGCTTCCTGTTCCTGCGAGCGGACGAGGTTCTTTTCGGGGTGATCGCCGCGGGATGGCAGGATGGGCAGGTCATCCAGGGGGATTTCCTGTTTGCGGCTGCGGTCACGGTGCCAGTTGGCAACCAGGTTGTGAGCAATGCGGTAAAGCCACGCCGAAAATGGGATGCCGCGGTCGGTATAGTTGTGAATGTGGTTCATCGCCCGCTGGAACACGCGGGCGGTGAGGTCTTCTGCGTCATGCAGATTCCCTGTGCGGTAGTAGACGTAGTTGAAGATTCGATCCACATATCGCTCATAGAGCAAACCGAAGGCATCGCGGTCGCCCTGGGAAGCGAGCAATAACAATTTCTCTTCGTTGAACTCGGTCTCCTGCACTCGTCTGGTCCTACCGGCAGGGTTAACACACATAACCCCGCCGGATTTGAGAAGTTGCACAAGAGTATAACATGCGCGTCAGACCTCTTGCGAAAGTGCGCTAGAGACCGCACAATACGCTCTAACGCCGGCTGATTTATGCAAGAGATCAGCTGCAAATTTTGGCAAGGACGTCTGATTTGACGGATTCGGTATAATGAAAGTTTGTTACCCGCTTATCGCGGTCATTGAAAGTAAAACATTTGTGCTAGAATTGGCAACTGGCAGGCGTAAGCGACTGACCAGCAGAGCGCGAAAACTCTGTCGGGGCTTACGCGTAATCAACGTTCTCCAACGTTGATTATCCAGTCTGCGCATTAGAGAGCGCGCTCTATGCAAGGTTTTGCGTAAGTCCTGTCTGTGTAAAAGCCAACTCCGCATCGAGTGGCGCGAA
>DAOUBY010000048.1:0-14810 GCA_034432325.1 Anaerolineales bacterium | reverse complement strand
CGTAGCGCGACATTTATGTCGCCTGAAAATACGAGATACCCTTCGGCAGGCTCAGGGCGAGAATCTCGTGCTACTGCGTAAGGTGAGTTATTAAATCAAAGGAGCGCTTTTTGTGACTGAGATGTCTTGCGGCTGATGGCTGGCAGGGTGCCTTGCTGCGCTCGACATGACAAAGACAGGCTTATCCCGAATTCATGGTATGCAGTTTCACGTAGATATTTATGCCGCCTGAAAAGGTGAGAGACATCCCCTCGGTTGCACGCTTGGGTGGGCGTTTTCAGCCTACAGGTTTGCCAAATTTTTGAGCAAGGTAAGCTCGATGTTGAATGTCTGTCCGCTTTGTTACTTCGTAACGTTTGCATTCTAATCGTCCTACGCAAAACTCAACGCGATTGGGTGAAATGACATCATTCTGAAAAGTTTTCAAAAACTCAACCAGTTGATTTAAGTAGTAAACGCCTTTTGGTATCGGGGTCTTAAACTGTGCGCTTCCTGTAAAAACAACAACTGAATGAATATGCTCTTTTGGAAGAAAATCAAACAACTGCTCAATAGCCTTAATGTGAAGGTAGTTTTGGTGAATAGGATTTTGAAACCTGCTCTTTACACTGTAAAGTACCTGCATCCATTGTTTTGATTTTGCGTCAGCAAATATCCAGCCAGAATAGTGCTTTGTTTCAATCACAAAAATCCCTTTTGTTGAAACTAAAACATGATCTATTTGGGTCGTGCCTTCTCTAAAAGGAATAGTGAGATTGTTCAACAGGTAATATTGCGGCGGTGCAAAATTGGATTTAATAGATGCAAAAACAGCCGCCTCTCCACGATTTTGGTTTACCCTGATTCTATATCGAGAATAGTTTTTAACTGAATAGCCAATAAAAATACCAAGAATAAAGGCTGTAAATACAACGAACAAAATGGCAGCGATGATTAGCGGGAATGAATTTGTCATGTAGTATTCACAGGGAAGCGCTTAACATGAGTTGCAAAGAGACAAACAGGGCTACAAATGTCTGTCCAGCCACTCGAGCATTACCTTGAATACTTCCGCCTGCTGGGGTTCGTTGTGGATTTCGTGATACAGCCCATCCCATATTTTCAAGGTGACATCGTGATTCGTCTGGCTGGCGAGTCTGGCAAAGTCTTCGCTGCCGCTGGGGTAGGTGATGCGGTCTGCTCCGCCGTGCATGATGAGGAGCGGCGGTTTGAAGGCGCTGGCGCGGCTGAAGCACACTTCGATGGCGTCCAGCCCCGCCTTGCCCAAGCCCAGGCTGACTTTGTCGTGAACCAGCGGGTCGTTGATATATGCCTGCACCACAGCCGCGTCGTGCGAAAGCCCGGCGGTTTCCAATTCGCTTTTCAGGGAAAGGGTGGGAAGGATGGAACCAAGCGCCTTCACCAGCGCGATCTTTGCCTTTTGTTCCTGCAAGGCAGAGCGCAAGGCGGCGCCCGTCACAATGACGCCCTGCACGCCTTCGGGGTGCTGGAGGACGTAAGTGAGGGTGAGCAAGCCGCCCAGGCTGTGACCGTAGAGAAAGAGCGGCAGGCGGGGGTGGTTTTGCCGCTGGAAGTGGACAAAGTTGTGAATGTCGTTGAGGACGGTGGCGAGGGAGGGGAAATATCCGCGCGGACCGCCGCTTTGCCCGTGACCGCGCAGGTCAAAGCCGAAGAGGGCATAGCCGGCCTCGGTCAGCGCTTTGCCCACGTGGGCGTAGCGCCCGGTGTGTTCGCCCAGCCCGTGCACCAGGCAGACGATGGCTTTGGGAGTTCCCTGAGGTTCCCAGCCTTGCATGTAGAAGTTGATGTCGTCGTTCATTTCGGGGGTGGAGTGGGTGTTCATGGTGGCTCTTTTTGTGCGGCGGAGGCGCGGGAGACCGCCTCCTACGCTTTTCCGCCGGTGATGGTGAATTCGCAGGCGTCCTCGCCTGTGGCTTTGCAGGAGGTTTCTTCCACGTCGAAGGTGCGACCGGTTGCCCAGCGCAGGCTCTCGCGAATGAGTCCCTGGGTGACGTAGCAGATGGGCGCAGGGGCAGATTGACCGTCGGCGGTGGGGGAGGCATGGTCGGCGAGCAGCAGGTCGAGGTCGAGGGTGTGAAGCGTGATGTCGCCCGGAGCCGCGCTGATGAGTCTGGCGAGCAGTTCGAGGGTCGGTTTGCGCCGCGCTGCAAGGGGAAGTCGCTTAATGATGACGGCGTGCATTCTGCCGCGGATGGCAGAGTCCTCCAGCAAGCGCAGCCACAGGTTTTCTCCCACGCGGGTAAGCACGCCGCGCGCGCCGCGTCCGTAGTAGGTGCGCAGGGCGGCTTGCAGGGAGGCGTAGATGCGGGCGGCTTCGCGCGGGTCGGTTTTGATGAAGGTTGACGGGTTCGACCATTCGAGCGGCAGTTTGGAAATGGACAGCATGGCGTTGAACTGGTCTCCGCCCAGTTCTTTGGCAACCGTTTCGACGAAGAGGCGCAGCGCCCGCGCCGGCAGTTGTGGAACGCTCACTCGCGCACCTCTCCCACCTCGAAGCGGCAGTACTCATCGCCTTTGGCAGTGCAGTGCGTTTCGATGATTTCGTACTCTTTGCCGGTTGCCCACAGCACCGCTTCGGTGATGGAGCCGATGTAGAGGTGACAGAGGGGATGATCGCTGTGACGCCCGTGACAGATGGCGCAGGTGGCATCCACGTATGCGAGACGCCCGCCGCTCTCCTCCACCCAGGCGTTGACCTGTGCGTTGCTTTTTTTCAGGGCGTCTGCCATGCTGTTGAGGATGAATTTGATGCGCTGACGTTCGGGCAAAAGTTTGAGGGCGACCCCCGCCACGCCGAGCAGTGCCGCCTGTTCGCGCACGGCGTATTGAAAGGATGCCTTGCCGATGCGGCGCAGCATGCCGCGTCCGCCGCGCCCGTAGAAATCTTCGATGGCTTGATTTAACTGGGCGTATTGCGAGGTCTTGATGGCGGGTTCGAGGTTGTTGGGCGGGAAGTTGCCTGCGAACCGCTCCAGCCCGCACGATTTGAGCACGGCGTTCAGACCGTTGTCTCCCATCACCTCCTGCATCGAAACCAATGCCTGACGCACGAGCGAATTAATGATGACCGCATCGTCTCTGACTGTCATACCTGCCTCCTTTGGCTGGCTGGGAAAGCGTCCGGCGTTCTCATGCGCCGATGGCTCGCGTCACTCCTGACCGTCTGCGCGGATGCCTTGCACCTGAAAAGTATACACGGGAAACGCCTCGCCCGTGCGCCGAAACCCCATCCGCTGATACAGCGTCAGCGAGGTTCGGTTGTCGCTTTGGGTGTTGACGGTCAGTTTGAGAAAGCCGTTTTCCACCAGCCGTGCGAACAGAGTTGCCAGCAGCGTTCTGCCCACGCCGCGTCCCTGCATGGCAGGGTGGACTGCCAGCCGCGCCAGATGCGCCCGCGTCCCTGCGCCGGTGGTAATCTGATAACCGACGATGCCCTCGTCCGTCTCCGCCGTCATCGCAAAAAGCGACTGTTCCAGCGCCCGCCGCAGAGTCTCCTGCGAATTGTGCCAGAGCGGATGGAACGCCGCCCCGTCCACCTCTGTGACGGCGGGAAGGTCTGCCTCGGTCATTTTGCGGATGCGGACGCCCGCCGCTTCGCTCCCCGCCCAGGGCTGGCTGGCGAAGCCGGTCCACTCGAGCATGACAATACTCTGACGGCTTTCGAAGCCGTGCCACTCCAGCACCTTTTGAAACCAGGCGTGTTGAACGATGGCGGCGACGGTCGCTCCGCCGGCGAGCGCAATATCCCGCCGCGCGGCAGACCACAACACATCCCAGGCATTTTCCGCCGACCAATACCCCGCATGAACAAACAACCGCACCCAGGCAATCCCTTTGGTTTCCTCGGGGCATGCCAGTGCGGCTGTGAGTTGCGCGCCATCGTCCACCGTCCAGAAGAAGCGGTCGCCCAGCCATTCGAGCGGCGAACGCCAGTCGAGGTGGCGGTGGGAACGCGTCTCAAAGAAAATCAGGTTCGATAAGCGCTGATGATCGCTGAGTTGCGCTGGGCGTGCGTGCGTGGTGATCACTACTTGATAAATCCGATTCGTCTGAAGAACTTCAAAATGCGCTGGGTAAGGCTGGGTTTTTCCACCAGGCGCAGGGAGTCGTACACATCCATTTGAGCGGCGGTGATGCGCCCGCGTTTGAGGTTGAGGTTGGCGGCGGCTTTGCGGACGAGGGAGTGCATGTCGCCTTCGCCTGCCTGTTCGAGCAGCGAGGCGGCGCGTTCGTATTCTGCCAGCGCCTCGTCCGCCTTTTTGAGCGCCTCCAGGGCGGCGGCGCGGTTGCTCACGGCAACCCCCTGCCGTTTCAGGTCGCCCGCTTTTTGAAAGACCGCTTCGGTTCCGTCGGTCGCTTCGAGGGCTTCCTGCGCCCTGCCCGCCTGCAGGAGCGCCACGCTCTGGTTGTTTTTCATTTCCGCCGCGTTCAATTCATCCTGTGCGGCGGCGTATGCCTGCGCCGACTTCGCAAAGAAATCGGCTGCGGCGGCAAAATTTCCCTTTGCGTATTCCTCTTTGCCGCGTTCAGCCAGTTGAAGGGGGGAGTTGCTTTCCACGTTCATGCCTTAGAGAGTGTTTTATAAATCGGGATTTACCGCAGATGAACGCAGATGAACGCTGATACTGATGAAAAACGCGATGAAATTACCTTTAAATCCAATTTATCTGTGTTCATCTGTGGTTAGAACATGAATTTCAAAACACTCTCTTACAGGGTGATGTCCAGCAGGTCTTCCGCCACCGAGCGCAGTTTTTCCTTGGACATGCCGCTTAATTTCTTTGCCAGTTCCAGGTAGGGGCGGTTGACCGGTAATGCCACGAACTGCCGCAATTCTTCGGGCAGTTCGAGAAAGTTTTGGATGGCTTCCTCGTTCATCATCCACTGTCCGATGGGTCCGCTGCGGTCGAAGAAGGATTCGATGCGCCCGCCGAGGGTGGAGACGAGTACTTCCAGTTCGGGCAGAGGGATGGGGCGTTCGCCCAGTTCGTATGCCTTGATGCGCGCGCCGGAGATGCCGGTTTCCAGCGCCAGGCTGCGGATGGAGATGCTGGCGTTGGTGCGTTCCTGCCGCAGCAGGGCGCCGATTTTTCGCTGGCGGACAGCCATCAGTTTGGGGAGATCGAGCGTTTCGATGGGCTGGGGCGCGTTGGATTTGGTTTGTTTGCCCCAGAAGTGATCCATGGGCAGGTCGAGGTAATAGACGAGCGTCTCCAGTTCGGGCAGGGAGGGGGCTTTCCGTCCTTCCTCGTAGGCGCGGAAGGTTCCGCTCTTGACTCCGACTGCTTTGGCGCACTCGCCGATACTGCGGCGGGCGGCGAGGCGGGCATCGCGGATCAAGACACCCAATTTTTTTGCGCGGATGGTGAGTTGGGTCTTTTTGTCCATGGTTCCTCAGTGCCCGATTATAGCAGAGGCTTGGGTTTTACCGTCTCGGTCCGAACCCGCCGGGCGGCATGAAGATTTCGCCGCTGAGTTTGAAGCCTGCCGCTTCGAGCCGCGGGCTGAAGATGGGACGGATGCCGGTGGCTTTCAATTCGCCCAGCACCTTGCCGTCGGTGGTTGTGCCGGTTTGCTCGAACTTGAAGATGTCGGTCAGCACCACGGTTTCGCCTTCCATGCCCGCCACCTCGGTGATGGCGGTGACTTTGCGCGAGCCGTCTTTCAGACGAGTCTGTTGGATGATGAGGTCAATGGCGGAGGAGATTTGCTGACGCACCACTTTGAGGGGCAGGTCCATGCCCGCCATCAGCACCATCGTTTCCATGCGCGAGATGGCGTCGCGCGGGGAGTTGGCGTGCAGGGTGGTGAGCGAGCCGTCGTGACCGGTGTTCATGGCTTGGAGCATATCGAGCGTCTCGCCGCCGCGGCACTCGCCCACCACGATGCGGTCGGGGCGCATGCGCAGGGCGTTTCGCACCAGGTCGCGGATGGTGACTGCGCCTTTGCCGTCTATGTTGGGCGCCTTTGTTTCGAGGCGCAGGACATGTTCCTGCTGGAGCTGCAATTCAGCCGCGTCTTCGATGGTGACGATGCGCTCGTTTTCGGGGATGAAACTGGAGAGGACGTTGAGCAGCGTGGTCTTGCCCGAGCCGGTGCCGCCCGAAACGACGATGTTCAGGTGGGCGTGCACACAGGCGCGCAGGAACTCCGCCATGTTTTTGGTGAGCGAGCCGAACTCGATCAACTTCTCGATGGAGAGTTTGTCCTTTTTGAACTTGCGGATGGTGATGCAGGGACCGTCAATGGCGACGGGGCGGATCACGGCGTTGACGCGGGAGCCGTCGGGCAGGCGCGCATCCACGGTGGGGCTGTCGGCGTCCACGCGGCGTCCCAGCGGCAGGATGATGCGGTCAATGATGCGCATGACGTGGTCGTCGTCGTCGAAGGTGACGCCGCTTTTCATCAGTTTGCCGTTCTTTTCGATGAAGACCTTTTTCGGTCCGTTGACCATGATTTCGCTGACGTCGGGGTCGTCGAGCAAAGGCTGAATGGGACCGAAGCCGGTGAACTCATCCACGATTTCGTCGAAGAGGTGCTTGCGCATGTCTTCGGGCAGGTTGACGCGCGTCTGGGCGTAGATTTCGGTCAGCCGCTGGAGGATCAGTTCGGCGCGGTCGCCAAATTGCAGGGGTTCGCCCTCCAGCGAACGGCTGACGTTTTCGACCAGGTAGCGCTTGAATTTGAGCAGGTCGGCGGAGGTCAGCCGGTTGGGGTTGGCGGAAACGGGCGTTGTCATTTGTTTGCTCCCCCTTGCGAATCGGGCATGACCCAAACGATCTGGTCGCGGCGGACGGCAATGAACGGCGCATGGAAGAGGGTCTGCCCGTCGGGTCCCTGCACCTGCACATCGGTAAGCGCCAGGAATTTTTCGTCCAGGTCGAGTTCATCCTTGACGCGCTGGTCGCGGCGTACGTGCATGTGTCCGCGCATGAGGTGGGTGGTGGTTTGAAGGGTCACGAAGACGGGCATCTTCGTGATGATGTCGGTAAAGACCTTTCCCTTTTCGTCGTATTCGATTGTCATGGCAGCCTCTCGTCATCCTGAGGCAACGCGCCTGCCGCCCCGCATGGAGCGGCTGAATCAAACGCGCGTTGTCTCCCAATGTTTGTCGGATAACTGAAGTGTAGCCCAATTGAACGTCGAACGGCTTTGCACTTTCTTAAGTCCCGCTGCGGGCGCGCAATTGACGGGCGAGTTTGACCATTTCTTCGGCGGTGTTTTTGAAGACGATGGAGGCGGTATCTTTGGGGTATTTGACGATGATGGGCTGGTTGAGGTTGTTTGCCAGTGAAAAATTGCTCCCCATGTAGGGCAGGGTGGTTTTGATGGGAAAACCGATGATTTGTTCCGCCTCGGCTTTGGTCAAGCCTTCCAGCCCCACGGCGCGGTTCAAGATGCCGTACACGTTTTGTGCATCTACGCCCTGTTCGTTCAGATAATCCCACACGGTTTTGGTCAGGCGCACGGTGCTGAGGTCGGTGGAGACGATGAGGGGGATGAGGTCGGCTTGCTGAATGAGGGGCAGGCTGATGCGCGAGAGGGAGCGTCCGAGGTCGAGGATGACAAAGTCGAAGGAGGTGCGCAGCAGGTCCACGATGGGTCCGATGCGTTCGACGCGCAGGTTTCCCGCCTGATGCGGGTTGTAGGATCCTGCCAGCAGGTGAAACTTCCATAGTTCGGGTTCGGGCAGGTTTTTGAGGAAGTACTCTGCGTTCAGTTCGCGGGCGGGCAGGTCTGCCACGGCGACGAGGTTTTGCTCCCCTTCGTAACCGACGATTTGCGCAATGGAGCCGATGGGCAGAACGAGGTCAACCACCACCACGCGCGCTTCCGGTTGTTGTTCCCTGATGGTCATGGCGAGGTTGGCGCACAGGGAGGAGGTGCCCGTGCCGCCTTTGGCGCTCAGGAAGGTGAACATCAATCCCCTGCCGCGCATGCCGCCGGGTTCGGCGCTCGCGCCGGCGGGCGTTTCACTGCCGAAGATGCGCTCGAACGCCTGATGCAGTTTGAGGATGGCGCCCGAGGCTTTGACGATGTACTCGTTCACGCCGGCGTTCAGGCAGGCTTCGCGGCGGGCGGGCGAGGGGTCGCTGGCAAAGGCGATGAGGGGGGTTTTTTCGGTGCGCGCGTTCTGGCGCAGTTTTTGGATGAATTCGAGGTCTGAAATGTCGGGAAAGTTGGGCTCGAAGAGGATGGCGTCGGGCTGGTCGCGCCAGGCGGAGATCAACGCTTCTTTGCCCGATCCCGCCTCGAGGATGTCGAAGAGCCGCTCGCGCAGGGTGTTCGCAAGGTAGGCGCGTGTGGCTTGATTTTCGTCCACAATCAGGACGGTTTTGCCGGGCATGGTTCCTCCTTGCAGGGTATGCGCTTTGAGATGAGAGCGGGCGCCGGGGAACGCCCGTTATGCAATTGCGGCATGCGGCACGCTATTCTTCGATGGGAGGCATGAGGTAGCCCAGACCGGAGCGCGTCACGATGTGTTTGGGGTTGTGTGCGTCGTCTTCGAGTTTTTGCCGCAAGCGGGCAATGCTCACCCAAAGGATTTCCTTGTCGTTGCGGTATTCGGGACCCCAAACGCTGGTGAGCAGGTCTTCCGAAGACATCACCTTGCCCACGTGATGGGCGAATTGCAGAAGCAGGCGGTATTCTGTTGCCGAAAGCGAGACCGGGGATTCGCCCCTCCAGACTTCGGCGCGGGCAAAGTCTATCTTCAGGTTGCCGTGGGTGAAGAAGCGCGATTGTCCGCCCACTTCGGGGGCGGGCTGGGCGCGGCGCAAAACGGCGCGGACGCGTGCCAGCAGTTCGGTGGCGGAAAACGGTTTGACGAGGTAGTCGTCGGCGCCCAGGTCGAGTCCGCGCACGCGATCCTGTTCGTCGCCTTTGGCGGTGAGGATGATGATGGGGACGTTGGAAAATTCGCGGATGCGCTGGGTGGCGCCGAAGCCGTCCAGTTTGGGCATCATCACGTCCATCAGGACGAGGTCTATCGGCTGGTTGGAAAAGACATCCACTGCCTGCACGCCGTCGGAGGCGGTGACCACCTCGTAGCCTTCGGTGCGCAGGTTTGCCTCCAGCAGGCGGAGGTAGCGCGGTTCGTCGTCCACAATGAGAATGCGTTTTGCCATACAGCCTCCTTCAGGTGATTGCGGCTTGGTTGACGGGCAGTTCGATGAAGAATGTGGTTCCCTGACCGGGCTTCGACTCTGCCCAAATCTTACCACGATGTGCCTCGATAATTTGTTTGCAGATGTACAGTCCCAGCCCGGTGCCGGTGGCGTTTTCGGTGCGCAGGCGGTAGAACCTTTCGAAGATCAGCGGCAGGGATTCGGGCGGAATGCCGGGTCCGTAATCGGTGAAGGTGACAATCATCAGATGCCCCACCTGCTTCAAGCCGACGACAATGGGCGAGCCCGGCGCGTACTTGACGGCGTTGGTGAACAGGTTTTCGAAGACCTGCGCGATGCGCACGCCGTCTGCCTGGATGGTGGTGGAGGAGCGCAGGTCGAGGGTCACGTCCAGGTCTTTGTAGCGGGCGCGGATGCGGGTGGAAACGTCGCGCAGGACGGCATCCAGCCGCAGGGGCTGGAAGCGCAGCGGAAGCGTTTTGCTTTGCAGGCGCGCCGATTCGAGTACGTTTTCGATGAGCAGGGAGAGGCGGTCGGCTTCCTCGTCTATGATGGTGAGGAATTCCCGCTGGGTTTCGGCGTCCCAGGAAGTGTCGTCGCGCAGAAGGCTGGTGCTGTAACCCTTGATGAAGCCGAGCGGGGTGCGCAGTTCGTGTGAGATGGTGCTGACGAAGTCCTCCTGCAGTTGGATTTGCTGTTTGAGTTTGCCCATCTCTTCGTCCATTTTGCGCCAGGCGCGGCGTTCGAACAGCATCGAAAGCAGCGCCGCGCCCAGAATCGCCAGCGAGATGTGTTCGGGGGTAAAGGCGGGACCGCCAAAGCGGACAAAGACCAGCGCGCCGTTCACCACCCCTCCGGCATAAAGCGGAAGCCCCAGCAAAAACGGCTGGCGCACGCGGTCTTCGGAGGCGGAGAGCGCGGCGGGTTCCTGCAGCAGGAACTGCCGTTTTGCCAGCACCTGATTGGCGACATCCTCGCCCCAGGCGGCGTCGGCTTCGGCGGCTTTGGCGCGCCCAATGGCGCGGGCATAGACGATTTCGAGCGCGCCGCTTTCGTTCTCTTGCAGGTATGCCGCCACGTTGTCGAAGACAAATTCGCGGCGCAGGGCGGTCAGGAATTTTTCGATGGTCAGGCGCGTTTCATCTTGACCGTTGATGATCCTGAGCAGTTCATTGACGAAGGAGACGGTTTGCGCGTCCATGTTATTTTGCGCCCGCCACTGCCAGCAGAGGGAACTTGAAGGCGCTTCCGCGCCCCTCCTCCGACTGCACATCGAGCATCGAACCGTGCGCTTCGATGATTTGACGCACGAGCGAAAGCCCAAGCCCCGTCCCGCCGTAGCGCCGCGTGGATGACCCGTCCAGTTGATGGAAGGGTTCGAAGATTTCCTCGATGCGGTGGGCGGGGATGCCGATGCCGGTATCGGAAACGGAGACGATGACCAGGTTTTCGCCTTCGCGCCGCACGCGGACGGTGACGCTTCCGCCCTTCGACGTGAACTTGATTCCGTTGTCAATGAGTTGACCCAACGCCCAGCCGATCTTCTGCGGGTCGCCCTGCACCAAAGGCACATCCTCGCCGATGACGGCGGTCAGTGTGACGCCCCGCGCCTGCGCCCGCTCCAGGAACGACTTGACCGCCAGCCGGGCAATGCGGCAGATGTCCATGTTCTCCAGGTTGATGCTCAGTTCGCCGCGCGAGGCAAGCGAGACCATGATGAGGTCTTCAATCAACCCTTCGAGTTTGGCGGAGGATTGCTGGCTGACCTGCAGGGCATGACGCTGTTCCGCGGTGAGCGGTCCGAGCGATTCGGAGATGAGCAGTTCGATGTAGCCTTTGATGTGGGTGAGCGGGGTGCGCAGCTCGTGGGAGATGTTGGCGATGAAGTTGGCTTTCATCTGGCTGAGTTCGGAGACGCGTTCGAGCGCCTTTTGCAGTTCGGCGGTGCGTTCCTGCACACGGCGTTCGAGGCTGCGGTTGGCGGCTTGCAAAGCGGAACGCAGCTGCAAAATCTGTTCGGTGACCGCCTGGTCCAGGTCGGTGCGAGTGATGAAGCCCAGGTCTATGAGCGCCTGCCCCAGCAGAAGGGGCGTCCCCTTTTCGGTTTGTTTCAACTGGTGGTCGAGGGCGGTTTGCAGGTTTTCAGGCGTGATGAGTCCCTTTTGGATGAGGTATTCCCCCAGGCGCGGTACGAGCATTTCCGGAGAGAGTCGCGGCAGGGATTGTGTCATGTTCGATACACCCATTCTCCATTGACCATTGTAGCCGAGGATTGCATGTCGAGCAATTCATCAGCATTGCAAGCGAAGGGGTCTTTTTCGAGGACGATCAGGTCGGCGAGGGAGCCGGGGGCGAGCCGGCCGAGGCGGTCTTCCATATAAGCGGCATAGGCGGGACCGAGGGTGTACGCCTCCCAGGCTTGGGCGAGGGTCAGTTTTTGTTCGGGGTGCCAGCCTTCGGCGGAGGGAGAACCGTCGGCGCGGCGGCGGGTGACGGCGGCGTGCAGTCCCCAGAAGGGATTGGGTGAGTCTACGGGCGCGTCGGAGCCAAAGGCAAGCCGCGCGCCGTTGTCCAGTTGGGTGCGCCAGGCGTAGGCGTAGCGGGAGCGTTCGGCGCCCCAGTAGTCATCCGCCATTTTCATGTCGGAGATGGCGTGGATGGGCTGCATGGAGGCGATGACATTGAGCGCGCCGAGGCGGGCAAGGTCATTGGGGTGAAGCACCTGCACGTGTTCGATGCGGTGGCGCAGGGCGGGCAGGCGGTTTTCGCGTTCGTAGCGGCGGAGCTGCTCGTAGGCGTTGAGGACTTCGTGGTTGGCGCGGTCGCCGATGGCGTGGACGGTCATGCCCAAGCCGAGGGCGGCGGCTTTGCGCCCGTGTTCGAAGAGTTCCTCGCCGTCCATGTTGAGGATGCCGCGGTTGTTTTCTTCGCCGAGGTAGGGCTGGAACATGGCGGCGGTGTGCGGACCAAGCGCGCCGTCCATGAAGACTTTGACGCTGCCGATGCGGAGCAGGTCGCTGCCGAAGCCGCCGCGCAGACCGAGTTCGTGGGCGTGGTCGAGCAGTTCGACGGGCAGGTTTTTGAGGACGCGCAGTTTGAGCCTGCCTTGGGCGTGCAGGATTTGGAGCGCCATGAAGGATTCGCGGCGGTCGAAGTCGTGGACGCCGGTCAGCCCCATGCGCCAGAGGATGGGCTGCGCCTGCTCGATGGCTTCGGCAATCTGCTGGAGGGTGGGGGCGGGGATGACTTCGCTGGCGAGCGACATGGCGGTTTCGAGCAGGATGCCGGTGGGGTTTCCTTGCGCGTCGCGCTGGATTTTTCCGTTGGGCGGGTCGGGCGTTTGGCTGGTGATGTTTGCCAGACGCATGGCGGCGGTGTTGACCCAGCCGGCGTGCAGCGATTTGGCAGTGAGGTACACAGGGTTGTTGGGCGCGATGGCGTCGAGGGCGGAGGCGTGGGGCCACCCCCCCTCGTTTCCCCCTAGTTTCGCAGAAACTGGGGGGGATGTCAGGGGGGGCATCCACGTGTTCTGATTCCAGCCGTGACCGA
This sequence comes from Anaerolineales bacterium, assembly GCA_034432325.1. Classification (GTDB taxonomy): domain Bacteria; phylum Chloroflexota; class Anaerolineae; order Anaerolineales; family Villigracilaceae; genus Defluviilinea. The sequence continues at coordinate 2,112 of DAOUBY010000048.1, read as the reverse complement.
GAATCCATTCGCCGGGCTGTGCCCGCTTTACACGTTCCGCCACACGGCGCAGGCATTCTTCCATCGTGTCGGTTTCGCAGTCCACTTTTTGCAGGCTGAGGGCGTAATGCTGCAGGTGGATGTGGGCGTCGGTGAGGCCGGGGAAGAGGAAGCGCCCGCCCATGTTTTCGGGCTGGGCGCGGGTGAAGCGGTTGAACAGTTCGTCGGCGCCGCCGACGGCGATGATGCGCTCCCGTTCGATGGCGATGGCGGAGGCGGCGGGCTGGGCGGGGTTCTGGGTGTAGATGCGGGCGTTGTAGAGAAGTTTCATGTCAGTTTTCCCAGCAGAGAGTCCAGCTCCTCATCGGAGTAGTAGTAGATGATGACCCGCCCGCCTTTTTTGCCGTGTTTGACGGCGACCTTCGTCCCCAAACTGATTCGCAGACGGCGCTCGAGGTCGGTCACTTCGGCGCTCGGACCTGATCGTTTGCCCAAAGGCGTTTTCTTCCCCGAATATTTGCCTGCCAGCGCCTCCGTCTGGCGGACGCTCAGGTCGAGGTTGATGACCTGTTTGAGCAGGGCTTCCTGCGCTTTGGCGGAGAGGGTGAGCATGGCGCGGGCGTGTCCTTCGGTGATGCGCCCGTCCACCAGCGCTTGTTTGACGGCGGCGGAGGCGTCGAGCAGGCGCAGGGTGTTGGTCACTGCCACGCGGCTCTTGCCGACGCGCTCGGCGATTTTCTCGTGGGAGAGTTTGAACTCTTTGGCGAGCTGCTGGTATGCTTCGGCTTCTTCGATGGGGTTGAGGTCGGCGCGCTGGACGTTTTCGATGAGCGCCAGTTCGAGCAGCTGCTGGTCGGTGGCGCTGCGGATGACGACGGGGACGGTCTTCAGCCCGGCTTTGCGCGCCGCCTGCAGACGGCGTTCGCCGGCGATGAGGGTGTAGGCGCCGTTTTTGCCGGGCGAGACAATCAGCGGCTGGATGACGCCGTGTTCGCGGATGGAGGCGGCGAGGTTTTCCAGTTCTTCCGCGTCGAAATTTTCGCGCGGCTGGCGCGGGTTGCGCTGAATGAGGTCGAGGGCGACTTGTGTGACGCCGCCTGTCTCGCCGCCGGATTTGATGTCTCCTGCGGGGATGAGGGCGTCGAGTCCCTTGCCGAGACCGGTTCGTTTGGGCATGACTACTCCTTTTCGCCTTGTGCAGATGCTGCGTCAGCGAGGCGCCTGGCGTCAGTTGGTTTTTATTCCGTCGCCTTTGAGCAGTTCCTTTGCCAGGGCTTCGTAGGCGGCGGCGCCTACGGAGGTCGGCGCATAGGCGGAGATGGGGAGTCCGTAGGAGGGCGCCTCTGCCAGGCGGATGCTGCGCGGCACGACGCTCTTGAAGACCAGCCCTGGGAAGTGATTGCTGACTTCTCGAACCACGTCGTGGGCGAGGTTGGTGCGGGCGTCGTACATGGTCAGGATGACGCCGCGCACTTTGAGGTCTGGAAAGAGAAGCGATTGGACGCGTCCGATGGTTTGGGTGAGTTGACCGAGTCCTTCGAGGGCGAGGTATTCGCATTGGACGGGGACGAGTACGCCGTTTTTGGCGGCGACCAGTCCATTGACGGTGAGGAGTCCGAGCGAGGGGGGGCAGTCAATGAGGATGTAGTCGTATTTGCCGTCCACCGTTTCGAGGGCGGTCTTGAGGCGGAATTCGCGTCCCAGTTCGTCCACCAGTTCGACTTCTGCGCCTGCCAGCGAGGGTGAGGATGGCAGGAGCGAGAGCCGCAGGCGTTCGTTGAAGAGAATGGAGGCAGGCGGCACTTCGCCGTTGATGAGGGCTTCGTAGGTGCCGCTTTGCACGGTGTGTTTGTCCACGCCGAGGCTGGAGGTGGCGTTGGCTTGCGGGTCGAGGTCAACGACGAGGACGCGCTGTGCGAGTTGGGCGAGGTAGGCGGCGAGGTTGATGGCGGTGGTGGTTTTGCCCACTCCGCCTTTTTGGTTGACGAGGGTGTAGGTGCGGGTCATTGGATGGACGATTTTGGATTTGCGATTTATAGAATTGAGTCTACTGCAAAAAGGTCTTTATCCACGAAGGACACGAAGTACACAAAGGAATTCCAAAAGGCGCTATTCAGAATCTTGAAATTCGAT
>DAOUBY010000047.1:0-2310 GCA_034432325.1 Anaerolineales bacterium | reverse complement strand
TGGGTGGGCTCGCTGGGCGTCCGCCGCCCGTGGCGCAAACGTGGATTGGGCGAAGCGCTCCTGCTTCACTCGTTCGGCGAATTCCATCGGCGCGGGATGAAGGTCATCGGTCTGGGTGTGGATGCGGCAAATCCCACCGGCGCGACACGCCTGTATCAAAAGGCTGGCATGAAAATCGCCGCCGAATACGTCATCTACGAAAAAGAACTCCGCCCTGGCCGCGACCCCGAGGAATAAAAAGCCTTCCCCTCGCGCGAGACCGGACCCCGAACCGTCGGGGAAATCAGTGTACAATCGCTTTACAAATACATCGTCCCGAAGGCTGGCGCAATTCTTTGGCTTGTCAGGAGAAACCTTCGGGACGTTCAACAACAAGGAGACACACATGAACCTGCGTTGTTCCTACTGTCAGACCCCCTTCACGCTTGGGCGCATCGAAAAACTCGACGCCCTGCAGGAAATGTACGCGAAAAACCTCAACCACTACGACGCCCACTGTCCGCGCTGCCGCCGCGCCACGCCGGTTCCGCGCCAGAAACTGGAAATGACCATGCCCAACTGGCGCGAAGCCCTCAAGGAACTCGAACAGGAACTGGCGGCGCACCCCCAACCGGCGGCGCCTCTTTCCGCGCCCGAGCCTGCTCTTGCCTCCCAAGCCGAGTCCAAGCCTGAGCATCGCAAGCGCGCCGGAAAACCCGCCCAGCCGCCTCCTGCCGCTGAAAAGCCTGCCAAAGAAAAGCCGGCAAAGAAAAAGCCCGCGGCAGAAAAACCGGCGGCAGAGAAACCTGCAAAGCAAAAACCCGCTGCCGAGAAGCCTGCCAAACAACCAAAGGCAACCGCCAAGAAAAGCAAATGACCGTCAAAGCCGTCTTCTTCGACCTGGGCGGAGTCATTCTCCGCACCGAATTTCAAGCCCCGCGTCAGCGCCTCGCCGAACGTCTCGGCATGGATTATGACGACATCGAAAAAATCGTCTTTGGCGGCGCTTCCGCCTCCCGCGCTTCCATCGGCGAAATCAGCGAGGAGGAACACTGGCGCAACGTAATGAAGACCCTCAAACTGCCGGCGGGCGAATATGAGCGCATCCGCGATGAGTTCTTTGCCGGCGACGTGATTGACCATGCCCTGCTCAACTTTCTGCGTTCGCTCAAGCAGAGGGTCAGGACCGGTCTCATCAGCAACGCCTGGAGCGGACTGCGCGACTACATCGTGCGCGAAAAATTCGACGACGCCTTCCATCACATGGTCATCTCGGCGGAGGTGGGGGTGGCAAAGCCCGACCCGAAGATTTACCGTCTGGCGCTGGAGCAGGCTCAGGTCAGGGCGAACGAGGCGGTCTTCGTGGATGATTTCATCGAAAACATCGAAGCCTGCAAAAAAATCGGCATGAAAGGCATCCACTTTACCGATCCCGCCTCCGCCATCGAACAGGTCAGCGCGATGCTGTAAGGGTGTGTGGCTTCATCAAAGCAACATCCCGAAGGTTTCGGAAAGATGCACGGTGAAACCTTCGGGATGCTGCGTTTAACGCGATGAAGAAAATCTTATGCGAGCAATTTGTGTAATTCCTCCTCCAAATCCGTGCGCGCCCGAACGGAGATGGGGGCTTGGAGGTGTTTTCGCAAGGAAACTTCGCTTTTATTCTTCGCATAATGCTGGCGGTACATTTCCACGATGGAGATCGTCTCGCCGGTATATTTTTCAACGGTGACGGAGTCGCCTGCCTTGATGACGCCCTCCCGAATGACGCGCACGTACAAACCGGGGCGCTCCGCCGCGCGGAACTTCTTGACCCATTGCGGGTCGCCCATGCGCGCGGCGAACGTTCCGCAGGGGATGCGCGGCGCGGTGACCTGCAGGGTCACTTCGCCGATGTGCAAATAATCGCCGATGTTGAATGCCGCGCTTTCGAGGTCGCTGATGGTCAGGTTCTCGCCGAAGGCGCCGGGGGCGAGTTTCTGCCCGAGTTCCTGTTCCCACCAGGCATAGTCTGCGCTGCCGTAGAGGTAGAGCGCCTGGTCGGGTCCGCCGTGATTCTTCTTGTCGCAGATGGCGTCGCCTTCGATGCCCAGCGTTGTGATCTCGACGGGTCCGTCCACGGGCGTTTTGTAGATGCCAGTGGTTTCGATGTAATCTTTTCTTTGCTGCTGCCGTTCCTTGCCGATGTTGATGCTGAGTACTTTCATTTCGTTTCACCTGTAATCGAATTTTGCATTTGGTGAGTCCACTGCAAAAAGGTCTTTATCCACGAAGGACACGAAGTACACAAAGGAATTCCAAAAGGCGCTATTCAGAATCTTGAAATTCGAT
>DAOUBY010000046.1:0-3685 GCA_034432325.1 Anaerolineales bacterium | reverse complement strand
CAGAATCTTGAAATTTGATGCAAGATGATTTAAAAAACTTCGTGGTATTTGTGTTCTTCGTGGTAAGAAAAGGTTTTTTCAGTGCAGTCATGAAAGCAATGCTTCTGCGAGAGATCGTCTCGATAAAAGACAACCCCGCGCCGCTTACGCTGGAGGAAGTTGCCGAGCCCAAACCCGACGAAGGCGAAGCGCTGATCCGCGTGACGCGCTGCGGGGTCTGTCACACGGAACTGGACGAAATCGAAGGGCGGACTCCCCCTCCGCGGCTGCCGGTCATTTTGGGGCATCAGGTGGTGGGAGTGGTGGAACAAGCCCCGCGCAGCGGGCATTCTCAAACGCCGACTCCCAAAATCGGTCAGCGCGTGGGCGTGGCATGGATCGCCTCGGCATGCGGAAAGTGCCATCACTGCCTGGCAGGGAACGAAAACCTGTGCGCGGACTTCAAAGCCACCGGACGCGACGTGGACGGCGGTTATGCCGAGTACATGAAAGTCCGCGCCGAGTTCGCGCATCCCATTCCTGAGGCGTTCAGCGATTCGGAAGCCGCGCCGCTCTTGTGCGCAGGGGCAATCGGGTATCGCTCTTTGCGCCTGAGCAGCCTGCAAGACGGGCAAAATCTCGGCTTGATGGGCTTCGGCGGGTCGAACCACCTGGTGTTGAAGATGGCAAAACACAAATTCCCGAACGCCAAAATTTTTGTTTTCAGCCGCAACCCCGCCGAACGCGAATTTGCCCTGTCGCTGGGGGCGGCTTGGGCGGGTGCGATTGACCAGAGTCCGCTCGAGGGATTGGATGCAATCATTGACACGACGCCGGTCTGGGGTCCGGTAAGTGAGGCGCTGAAAGTCTTGAGCGCAGGCGGGAGGCTGGTGATCAATGCCATCCGCAAGGAAGAGACCGACAAAGAAGTCCTGTCCCGCCTGGATTATCCGTCGCAGTTGTGGATGGAAAAGGAAATCAAGAGCGTGGCAAACGTCACCCGCGCCGACGTGCGTGAGTTCCTGCAGTTGGCGGCGGAGGCGGGCATCAAGCCTGAGTTTCAGGAGTACGAGTTGAAGGACGCCAACCGGGCGCTGCTCGAGTTGAAGCAGGGAAAAATTCGCGGAGCAAAGGTGTTGCGGATATGAACACGCTTAAAGACCCCGAAGGGAACGAAACGAAGCATCTGCGGCAATTTGCGGATTTCGACGGAAAGCGCGTGCTGGAGATCGGATGCGGCGAGGGGCGCCTGACCTGGCGCTACGCCTCCGCTTCCTCCCTGACCGTTGGGCTGGACCCCGACCGAAATGCCTTGCGCGTCGCCCGCATTGACCGCCCGTTCGACCTGACGGAGACGGTGGTCTTCGTCAACGCACACGCCGAGCGCATCCCCTTCCGCAAAGAGACCTTCGACATCGCCGTCCTCGCCTGGTCGCTCTGATGAATTGCCCATGCGGGCATGGTGCATGCCCTGGGTGAAATTCACAGAGTGCTCGCGCCCGACGGCGTGCTGATTGACCTGCGCCCGCTTTGCGACCGTTGGAGCGTCGAGGTCTTCTCCGCCCGTGAAACGCGTGTCACAGGTTACGTCACCGACCTGCCGCTCGGCCTGGAAGATGACGCCGCTGCCAACCGCGCCATCGCGCAAGCGGAAGCCAACGGCTGGTTCGCCCGCGAAAAAGAGGCATTCTTCCCCCTGCATTACGTTTGGGACACCGCCAGCCAGATGGAAAAATGGATTGACGAGGAATGGACGGACTTCGTCAGTCTCGACGAGGAAGCGAGGCGCGCCACCCGCTCCGCCTGGGCGCTGGGCGACGCCGACAGCCGCGTCCGCGTGAAGGTGAAGATGCTGATTACAAGGTGGAAAAAACGCGCAGGCTGATTCTCAAGCCACATCCAGCCCGGTGAGGCGCGTCAACAACTTGTGGATGAGGAGGGTCGGCAAAAGCAGCAGGGCGTGAAGCGCCGAACTCAATCCCAAAATCACCGCCACCGAACTGAGAAAGCCGCTCACCAGCGGCGCGACGTTTTCCAGCATCCACGGACCGGCGCCCACCAGCAGAGCAAGCGCAAACAGAACCCCCACCGAAATCACCAACTCCAGCCAGGCATGACGGTCGGACTCGGACGGCATCATCGTACTGCTGACTGCAAAGGCAAGATAGAACCACAGGTAAAAATCCTTCACGGTCGGCAGAAAGCGAAGCCCCAGCCAGAACAACTCGAACTGCCCGTTGCGGAAGGTATCCCACAGCACGCGCATCTCCAAACGATAAATCGCAACGTAGGCGACGAACAGCGTTCCAAAGATCAACGGCGCGGCGCCGATCAGCGAATCGCGCAGCATGTCCGAGCGGGCGGTTTCCACATAACCGAGTTGCAGGCGTCCGTCGGGCAGGGCGCGCGGGATGACGGAAAATCCGCCCGTGCGCACGCGCAGAAGTTTCGCCGTCAGGAAATGGCTCAACTCATGCAAAAAGACGCCGGGCAGGAAAAGGATTTGAAAGAAGACGATGGTCAAACGCGCGTCGCGGCTGATGAGCAAAAACACCGCCTGTATCTCGCGGTGCAAAAGCCGCTGGAGAACCACCAGCGGCGCGAGCATGGCAACAAACCAGAAGAAGCCGGCAAGTTGATTCATGGGGGCTTGTACCGTATTAGGACTTACGCAAAAGCTTGCGTAGAGAGCGTTCTCCAATGTGCTGGACAGGTCATTGGCGTTAGAGAACGCCAATGACGCGTAAGTCCTGCGTATAAAAGGACACAGGTAAACACGCAGGAAGGCGTATTTACCTGTGTAGTCTCGATTTTGTTTACCGGACAGCCGCCCGCACAATGGCGGCAAACTCTCCCGCCTTCAGACTGGCGCCGCCGACCAAAGCCCCGTCAATTTCAGGTTGTTGAAAGAACTCGGAGGCATTCGCCGCCGTGACCGACCCGCCGTACAGGATGCGCATCGCCTGCGCAGTTTCCCCGCCGAACAAACGGTTCAGGGCGGGACGAATGACCTGTCCATGCACGAAATTGGCGTTTTCTCCGCTGGAGGCTTTTCCCGTGCCGATTGCCCAGACCGGCTCATACGCGACCACGATGCGCGCAGCGCTGGCAGGAGCGACGCCGGCGAAGCCCAGGTTGATTTGGCGCAACACCACTTCCGAGGTCCGCCCCGATTCGTATTCTTCCAGCGTTTCGCCCACGCAGACGATGGGGGTCAGGTCGTGTTCGAGAGCCGCGCGCAGTTTCTTGTTCACGGCTGCGTCGGTTTCGCCGAAATACGTCCGCCGTTCGGAGTGACCGATGATGACGTAGCCGCACATTTCCCGCACCATGCCCGGCGACACTTCGCCGGTGAATGCGCCTTTTTCCTCCCAGTGCATGTTCTGCGCGCCGAGACCGATGCCGCTCCCCTCCAGCATGGACGCAACGGCAAAGAGCGAGGTGAATGGCGGGCAGAGCACTTTTTCCACGCCGCCAATGTCCATCAGCAAGCCGAGCAGCTGCGAGACCAGGTCGCGCGCTTCGGCGGCGGTTTTGTTCATCTTCCAGTTTCCGGCAACGAAGGGGATGCGCATGATTCCTCCAGAGTGTTTTAGGGTTGCTCTGTTGCAACCATGAGTCCACTGCAAAAAGGTCTTTATCCACGAAGGACACGAAGTACACAAAGGAATTCCAAAAGGCGCTATTCAGAATCTTGAAATTCGAT
>DAOUBY010000045.1:0-7967 GCA_034432325.1 Anaerolineales bacterium | reverse complement strand
TCTAAGAGAGTGTCTTATAAATGTGGATTGACCGCAGATGAACACGGATGAACACTGATTCTGAAGAAAAACGAGATGAAATTACTTTGTACATCCAATTTATCTGTGTTCATCTATGGTTGGAACATGAATTTCAAAACACTCTCCAACGCGCCGTCCGGGCGAGATCGGCGTTGGAGAACGCCGGGTATGCGTAAGTCTTGATAAAGAGAAGTGCGAACGCTCCTGCAGCGATGGTGTTGTCACTTTGGCGTTGTTTGCCAAAGAATCATTTTGGGCGAAATGCCTTTAACAAAAAGAAAGGAAAGAATGACCGGTCAATATTATTCCTACCTGAACCCGAAGTGTGACTCGGGTGAATTCGAAGAAAAGGGCGGATGCGGCGTGTTTGCCCGCGAGCCCATTCGCAAAGGCGAGTTGATCTGCCTGTGGGGCGGCCGCATTGTGGCTGCCAGCGAACTCGACCCCAACATGCAGTACTTCACCCAGCGTATCCTCCAGATTGAAGAAGGCTTTTATCTGGAGGCGCCCCTGCCGCTCGAACCGACCGACTGTTTCAATCACTCCTGCGACCCGAACGCGGGTTTCACCGGGCAGATCGGTCTGGTTGCCATGCGCGACATTCACGCCGGCGAAGAAATCACCTTCGATTACGCCATGTGCGACGGCTCGGACTACGACGAATTCACCTGTTACTGCGGCAGTCCCAATTGCCGCGGGCAGGTCAAAGGTACCGACTGGTCGCGCCCCGAATTGTGGGAAAAATACGACGGCTACTTCATGCCCTACCTTGCGCGGCGCATCGAAAAACTAAAAACCAAACTTCATGTGGCTGCGTAACGGCGAACGGATTGCGCGGTACAATCGTGCAATCCGTTTTATGTTTGAGTCTACTGCAAAAAGGTCTTTATCCACGAAGGACACGAAATACACAAAGGAATTCCAAAAGGCGCTATTCAGAATCTTGAAATTCGATGCAAGATGATTTAAAAAAACTTCGTGGTCTTTGTGTTCTTCGTGGTAAGAAAAGGTTTTTTCAGTGCAGTCATGTTTAAATCCTTTGCATTTCGCATTTTTCTGATTGCGCTCATTCTGCGCCTGATTCCGGTCCTCCTCTCGCGCGGGCTGGGCATCGGGCTCGACGACATGTTTCAATACGACATGCTGGCGCGCAGCCTCGCTGCGGGGCACGGCTTCCGCTGGTACGCGCAGACAGACCTCGACCGTTTCGCCTCTTTCCTGACCTTCGACCTGTCCCGCCTCAAGGACTATGATCCACGCCTGGGCATTCCCACCTCCTTTCGCGCGCCGCTCTACCCTGCCTTTCTGGCGGCGGTGTACTTCTTCAGCGGGACCGGCTTCTCCCGCTTCTTCGCCGCACGGCTGGCGCAGGCGGTCTTTCTGGGTGCGCCGCTTGCCCCGCTGACCTATTGGGCGGCGCAGCGTCTCTTTCCTCCTTCTCTCGGTGAACAGGCAACAGGAAAGAAGAAAGAAAAAATTGCGCGGATTGCTTCGTGGATCGCCGCCGCCTATCCGCTTCTGCTCGTCTATCCACTTGGTCTCGGCACCGAAAACCCTTTCTTCGTCCTCCTGCTTGCCTCTTTCCTTTTTCTTCTTGCCTCTCTCGAAAGCCCCTCTGCTTTCCGTTTGCTGCTCTCCGGGTTGTTTCTCGCTCTCACCGCCCTTACCCGTTCCGTCATCCTGCCTTTTGCGCTTGCCGCCTTCTGTCTCCTGCTTTTCCTTCATGGCAAACGCGCGCTCATCGCCGTCCTTTCATTTGCCATCGTCGTTTCCCCGTGGATTGTCCGCAACTCGCTCCTCCACCACAAACTGACCGGCATCGAGACCTCGATGGGCTACAACCTGTACCTCGGCTACCACCCAAAAGGAAACGGCTCCTTCGTCTTCGGTCCCTCGCTGGATTTGCTCACCATCCTCGACGACGCCGAGCGTGACCGAATTGGCACACAGCGGGCAATCGAATTTATCAAGCAGCAGCCGGAGCGCTTCGTCCCTCTGGCGCTCAACCGCCTGGGGTTTTTCTTTGGTCTCGAAAAGCGCGTCCTGATGTACTTCTACTCGAACAACCTCATCGGTTTTGTTCCCCTTCCGCTTCTGCTGACCCTCTCGGCGGTTTTGCTCCTGCCCTTCGTCTTCGTCTCTACATCCGCCGCGCTGGGAATGTCCCTTCTGCGCTGGTCGCCCCAAACCTGCCTGCTTGCCCTGTTGATGATCGGTTACACACTCCCGCACGTTTTCATCCTCTCCGAAGATCGGTTTCACCTTGCGCTTGTGCCTTATCTCGCCATCCTTGCCGCGCTCTTTTGGGTGAACGGCTGGAGCGCGCTCTCTGCCCGCTGGCAGGAAGGGCAAAGCGGAAAACTCATCGCCGCGCTCTCACTGCTTGCCGTGCTCCTCCTTGTAACCAACTGGGGGCTCGAACTCCACCGCGACTGGGATAAAATTGCCCAACTCCTCGCCCCAAACGGCAACCAGACCTACTTCAACTACTGATCACTGATCACTGATTACTACTCACTGACCACTGCCCACTGATACCCATGAAACCCCTCCTCGGTGAACGCCTCAAATTCGACTGGAAAATTGTCACCATCACCATCCTCTCCACCCTCCTGCTGATGGTGGATTACTACCACCGCCTCACGCCCTACTATTACTGGGACCGCGTCATCCTCTACCTGTTCATCCCGCTCATCGTGATACTGTTCGTCTTTCGTGAGAATCCAAGTGAATTTGGATTTACCCTCGGCGATTGGAAGGCAGGACTTTTGCTGACGGCGCTTGGCGTCCTGTTGATGACGCCCGTCATTTACTTTCTGGGCAGAGGGGATGCCTCCATGCAGGAGTATTACAAGCCGCTCACCCACGGCCTGCCGTGGACAACCTTCCTCGACCTGATCGGCTGGGAGTTCCTCTTCCGCGGCTGGATTTTGTTCGGCTACGCCCGCAAATTCGGAGCCGAAGCCTTGTGGCTGCAAGCAGTCCCGTTTGCGCTGATGCACAACGGCAAGCCCGAAATCGAAACGCTCTCCACCATCTTTGGCGGCTTTGTCTTTGGCTGGGTGGCGTGGCGCACGAAGTCGTTCGTCTGGCCCTTTCTCATCCACTGGTTCATTGCCACCTTCATCATCGTTGCCGCCGCAGGTCTTGTTTGATTGTGACCATCGTCGCCTGTGTCATCAACCTTCAGGCTATAAGACTCCATGCCCCCCTTTACCCTCCGCCCCGCCCGTGAGCCCGAAGCGCGCCAAATTCGAGAGTTGATTCATTTGGTCGGGATCAACCCCACAGGTCTGGATTGGAGGCGTTTCATCGTGGCGGTCAATGAACGGGATGAAATGATCGGATGCGGTCAGTTGAAGCCTCACGGGGCAGACATCCTGGAACTGGCTTCGCTGGCGGTGTATCCCGAATATCGCGGAAAGGGTGTGGCGCGCGCCATCGTGGAGCATTTGCTGGCGAACAGCCCGCGCCCGTTATACCTCATGTGCGCCTCACCGCTGGGAGCGTTCTACGAAAAGTTCGGCTTCCGCTCCCTTGCCTACGAGGAGATGCCGCCGTATTTTCAGCGCATCGCCAAACTGGCAGGACTTTTGACTTCCCTCGCCCGGCGCGGCGAACGCCTGCTGGTGATGAAGTTGCAGTAAAATTGCCCCAATGCAAAATCTGAAGTTCCTTCTCAATTTGGTGGCGGGGATTTTGTTTGGTCTGTTCCTTGCCGCCCTCGTGTGGGTGGTGACCCGCAACCCCAGCGGGCAGGCGGTGATGCTCCGCCCCGCCCCGACTCAAAGACCCATCATCGTTCACGTCACGGGCGCCGTGCCGCGTCCGGGCGTCTATGCCCTGCCCAAAGGCGCCCGCGTGCAGGACGCCATCTCCGCCGCCGGCGGCTTCCTCGCCGAAGCCAACAAAGAATCCATCAACCTGGCGCAGGAACTCGAAGACGGGCAGCGGCTCGATATTCCCTACGCCGAAGGCTTTTCGCCGGTCCTTCCCACAGCCGCCGCATTGCCGGTTTCGGCTCAAGATACAGACCTTGTCAACATCAATACCGCCTCCACCTTCGAGCTGGAAACCCTGCCCGGCGTCGGTCCCACCCTTGCCCAGCGAATTGTGCAATACCGCGAACAAAACGGTCCCTTTCTCTCCACCGAAGACCTCATCAACGTTTCGGGTGTCGGTCCCGGCACTTACGAGCGCATCAAAGACCTCATCACGGTGGGTCCCTGATCATGCCGTTCGATCATTTTGACGTCATCGCTCCCATCTACGCGCGGGTGACTTATTCCGCGCAGGCAAAGATGCGCGAACTTGCCGCCCTGCCCGCAAAGGGACGCCTGCTCGACATCGGCGGCGGTACCGGACGGGTCGCTTCTGCGCTTTTGACCGATGTGGACGAAGTCATCGTCGCCGACGTTTCCATGGGGATGCTGCGGCAGACGCCTCGCTCCGCGCTCAAACCTGTCTGCTCCCTCTCCGAAACCCTTCCCTTCGCCGATAACTTTTTCGAACGCGTCATCATGGTGGACGCCCTGCACCACGTCATTGACCAGCCCGCCACGGCGCGCGAGATGTTCCGCGTGCTCAAACCCGGCGGGCGCATCGTCATCGAAGAACCCGATATCAGCACCTTTGCCGTCAAACTGATTGCCCTGGCGGAAAAACTGCTCCTCATGCGGAGTCATTTCCTCTCCCCGCTCCAAATCGCCTCGCTGTTCCCCGATGCCAGCGTTCAAATCGTTTCCGAAAATTCAAGCGCTTGGGTGGTCATCTCCAAGACGCCCATCAACAACGAGTAGCGTCAGGCGTTGGACTGGAAAGCGGAATAAAATTATGGACTGATGTTACGCAGTTTTTCCGTAGCGCGACACAATCGTCCCCGAATGGGGATTCGTGCCGCCTGGAAATGCGAGATGGACCCCCTGCGGGGACAATGTCTCGCACCCGCATAAGGTGAGTTACGGAGTGTTTGGCAATGAATAACAAATCCAACAACCGGCTTTTTGGATATGCCTTTGCAGACATTTATTCCCTGTACATTCAAAAAGCCGAACGCAAAAGTCGTACAAAGGAAGAAGTGGACCAAATTATCTGCTGGTTGACCGGCTATGATCAGGCAGGACTGCGGCAGCAAATCAAAAGCCGCAACGACCTCACAGCCTTTTTTTCTCAAGCCCCCGCCATCCATCCAAACAGCGCCCTGATCAAGGGCGTAATCTGCGGCGTCCGCGTGGAAGAAATCGAAGATCCGCTGCTGCAGAAAATACGCTATTTGGACAAACTCATTGACGAACTTGCCAAAGGCAAGGCAATGGACAAGATTTTACGGCAATGACAAACGAACAGCCCGGTCATCCGACCGGGCTGTTTTTTATTCGATCCTGCCGTCCCACATATTCCACGTGCGCCCATCGCGGGCGAGCAGTTCATCCGCCTCGGCGGGACCCCACGAGCCGGGCTCATAAATCGCCAGCGGCTGCTCGTTTGTCTCCCAGGCTGTGAGGATGGGGTCTATCAGTCCCCAGGCGGTCTCCACCTCATCGGCGCGGGTGAACAGGGAGGCATCCCCCGTCAGGGTATCCAGCAGGAGGCGTTCGTAGGCTTCGGGGATCGCCGTCTTGCCGAATGAGTCTGCATAGTGGAATTCCATATCCACCGAACGTAAATCCGAAATCGTATCGGGGACCTTCGCCTCGAACCGCCAGTGAATGCCTTCATCGGGCTGGAGGTACAACACCAGCATGTTCGGCGTCAGCCGCCCGTCTTTGGTTGGGAAGAGCAGGTGCGGCGGCTCCTTGAACTGGATGGTCACCTGCGACAATTTTTCCTTCAAGTTCTTGCCCGAACGCAAATAGAACGGGACTCCCTGCCAGCGCCAGTTGTCAACCTGCAGTTTGATCGCCGCATACGTGGGCGTGGTGGAGTTGGGATCCACGCCGCTTTCCTGACGATAGCCTGCGTACTGCGCCCGCACCGTTTTCTGCGCCACTTCCTCTTTCCGCATCGGGCGGATGGAACTCAGCACCTTGACCTTTTCGTTGCGCAAGGCGGTCGCATCGAAGGAGGCGGGCGGCTCCATTGCCACCAGCGTCAGCAGTTGCAGCAGGTGATTCTGGAACATGTCGCGCAGGACGCCCACGCTGTCGTAGAACCGTCCGCGATGCTCCACGCCCACCTTCTCCGCCACCGTGATTTCCACGTGGTCAATGTAATTGCGGTTCCACAACGGCTCGAAGATGGTGTTGGCGAAACGCGTTACCAAAATGTTCTGGACGGTCTCTTTGCCAAGATAGTGATCAATGCGGTAGATTTGCTTCTCGTTCAACGTCTTGTGAATCTGCTGATTCAAACTGCGGGCAGATTCGAAATCTGTGCCGAACGGTTTCTCGATCACCACGCGCCGCCAGCCGTTGTACTCGGTCAACTGGTCGGTGAGACCGAGCAGGTCAATGATGTTCGGGAAGACGCCGGGCGGCGTCGCCATGTAGTAGATGCGGTTGCCCGAACTGATCTCCCATTCCTTCAAAAAACCGCCCAGCCGCTTGAAATCTGCCAAATCGGTGTAGCGCCCCTGTTGATAGGCGAGATGGGAGGCAAACGCCCCCCACTCCTCCTCCTTGTACTCGAACGGAGCAAACTGCTTCATCCCCTCTTCGAGATGCGCGTGGAACTGCTCATCGGTGAAAGCGGTGTTGCCATAGCCGACGATGCGGAACTGCTTCGGCAGACGTCCCTTGCGGTACAGATTGAACAGCGACGGCACGAGTTTGCGCTGTGTCAGGTCGCCCGACGCGCCGAAGATGACGATGGTGGTTGGTAAATCGTTGTTCATAATAATCACAAACCGTCATTGCGAGGAGCGACAGCGACGAAGCAATCTCGAACAACACAAGGGGATTGCTTCGCTCACTTCGTTCACTCGCAATGACATTATTTAGCCTTCTTGATTGCGTGCCCGCCGAACTGATTGCGCAGGGCGGCAAGCATGCGCGCGGCGTAGTTTTCCTCGTCGCGGCTGACGAAACGCATTTGCAGCGCCAGCGTAATGACCGGCGCAGGCACATCCAAATCAATCGCCTCGAACACCGTCCAGCGGCCCTCGCCCGAATCCGCCACCCAGGGCTTGATGTCCTGGAGTTGTGTGTCTTCATCCAGGGCGTTCGCGGCGAGGTCGAGCAGCCACGAGCGCACCACGCTCCCATGCTGCCAGACGTGCGAAATCTTCGCCAGGTCGAGGTTGAATTCCTGCTTTGCCTTCATGATGCTGAACCCCTCGGCGAACGCCTGCATCATGCCGTACTCGATGCCGTTATGCACCATCTTGACGAAATGACCCGCCCCATGCGGACCCATCCAGCCCCAGCCTTTATCAGCGGCGGGAGCCAGCGTCTCGAAGATGGGACGCATCTTTTCCACGACCTCGGGCTTGCCTCCCACCATCAGGCTGTAGCCTTCGCTGAGACCCCAAATGCCGCCGCTGGTGCCGCAATCCAGAAACTCGATGCCTTTCGGCTCCAGTTCCGCGGCGTGACGGGCGGAATCCTTGTAATTCGAATTACCGCCGTCAATGATGATGTCGCCTTTGCCCAGCAAATCGGACAACCGATTAATCGTATCGTCCGTGGCTTTGCCGGCAGGGACCATCACCCAAACGATGCGCGGCGCGTTGAGTTTGCCCACCGCTTCTTCGAGCGAATACGCGCCCTCGATGCCGTGCGTGACGGCTTCGTCCACGGTGGCGGCGGTGCGCGCATAGCCCACCACGCGGTGCCCGCCGCGCACAAGGCGGGTTGCCATGTTCATCCCCATCTTGCCCAAACCGATGATTGCAAGTTCCATTCCTTTGCTCCTTGATTTATAGAATTGCTCTTGAAAAACTATCACAACCGCGAAGATTTTGTAGCGCGACATTCATGTCGCTTTAGGTTGCGGAATGAATTCCGCGC
>DAOUBY010000044.1:0-33919 GCA_034432325.1 Anaerolineales bacterium | reverse complement strand
GTCGTCCACAATTTTGCCGATGCCGGGCTGCCGGGCGTTGTTCTGCAAGACCTCCCAGCGGGCTTCGGGCGGCACCCAAAAGACGTTGGCCGCCAGATACTCGTCGCGGTCTTCGGGGTCGGCGTAGGGTTCCTGTTCCAGGCGGGCGCGGCGCTCGGCGAACACGTCCGAGATGTACTTCAGGAAAATCAAGCCCAGCACGACATGCTTATACTCGGCGGCGTCCATGTTGGAGCGCAGCGCATCCGCCGCCGCCCAGAGTTGCTTTTCAAAGCCCAATGTTCCGCCATTGGTTGTGTTGTTTGCCATGCTGCCTCCATGTTCACACGGTTTGTTGATACGCCTGCGTGATGAGTGCCATCACGGCGTCCAGTTCCTCGGGGGATTTCAAAGTCACTTCCACATCACCCGTGCCCCAGTGACCGACATTGCGCACGTCGCGCGCCAGATGAAAGGGATCTTGCAGAACATCCGGAGAGATGTCCAGCCAGATTTTCAACTGCCGCGCCTGTACCCACACCTCGCAGAAATTTTTGCCGTGCTTGTACACCACATAGTTCTTGGTCGCCTTCTCGGTGACTTCCTCGTCCAGTCCCAGGACGCGCTCGCGCAACTGCTCGAACAGAGCGGCCATCTCCGCCGGTTTGCCCTGCAAGTGATCTTCAACGAGATACTCCACCGGCGGCGTCTCTTCCTCAGACGAAACGGCGGTTTCGCGCTGGCGCGGCGCAGGTGTGGCAGCGGCGTAAATTTGCTCCAGGTAGAACAAATCCTGTCCGTACAGGCGATACACCCACAATTCGATGTTCGCCCCAATGCGATTGACGGCGTATTTGTCATACTCGCTAAAATTTTCGGCAATCAAAATCAGGCGCGGATTACTCCAGTCAATCTCAATGTCTGTCCCCAAAACTTCCTGCGCCTTAAGCGTGAAATCCCCTTTGTGGTCCACCAGCCAATCCAAGTAAAACAGTCCCTGGTTGATGACGTTTTCCTTGTTCCCTTTCTTGTACTCGATGATGGTCGGAGTGCCATTGACATCCAGCCCCAGCGTATCAATTCGCCCGCGCTGGCGGTCACCGGTGGTGAATTCGGATGCGATAAAGCGTACCCCCAACAACGCCGGGCAATTTTGTTCCACCAGGCGCTGCAATTTCCGTTCATGGTCGAAGGTGGACGAGGGGAGTTGCTGAACGCTTTCCCCGCTTTGGATTCGATAAAGGGGCATATCTCCTCTGCAAGCAACACGGTCGGCGACAAAACAGTCAGATGGAGATATGCTATAATCTCTATGCCGCTGCGCGCCCAAACCGCGTAGCATTCGTTCGGCCTCGCCGGTTCCTGCGGCGGGGCTGTTTTTCTTATTGTACTTGTGTAGAGACAAATCATCAACGTCTTTGCTAAGAATTACACTTGCCTCCCAAAAAAATGGAGGCTCACTATGCAAATCAACACGCTAACTCAAAATTTTTTGGAGGCTCACAAAAACTATCTTTCCGAAACAACTTTGGAATGGTACCGATATTATTTGCGTCCGTTACGTGAAGCGTTTGGAGAGAGGGAAGCAGATTCCTTGTCTCTTTCCGACCTGCGGGCTGCAATTTTTTCCAAACCCGATTTGTCACCTTTCTCGAAGTTTAATTTTGCACGAGCGTGCAAAAGATTATTCAAGTGGGCATACGAAGAATCTCTTATATCGGAAAATCCAGCCAAAAAACTGCGTTTACCTCCGCTGCCTAAAAAATCACCCGCAGGTATTTCTGACGAGGACATTTCACGATTGCTGGCTGCGGCGCAACAAACGAAATCTCCTGAGCGAGATTACGCACTGGTTTTGTTTTTAGTAGAGACGGGCGCTCGTGTGGGCGGCGTCGTAGCACTGTGCGTCGGGGATGTGGATTTGCAAAAGCGCAGAGCAGTTGTTTCAGAAAAAGGACGTGGCGGAAAAAAAGAAAGGACTGTATTTTTTAGCAAGCAAACATCTGATGCCATTCAAAACTGGCTTGCGCATCGTCCCACTACAGATTCCGACCAGCTGTTTTTGCTTCAAGAACAAGGCGTCTATCAAGTTTTGAAACGTCTTGCCAAACAAGCAAAAGTAAAAGGACGTTGGAACCCTCACGCATTCCGTCATGCTTTTGCCAGACGTTTACTGGCTCAGGGAATGAGCATAGGAATTGTCAGTCACTTGATGGGTCACTCAAGTGTCCAGGTTACACTGGACTTCTATGGGCGATTTTCAAACGACGAACTGCAAAAAATTTACGACGAATACAGCCCCAAATTGGCAGCCAAATAAGCATAAGGCTAGCTCCAGCAGTTTTATGGCTGGATCTAGCCTTTTAAGCCATTGGTTCAGAGTTCGAATCTCTGCGCGCTCATAAGAAAAATCCTCCCAGGTGGAGGATTTTTTTCGTTCAACATCCACTCTTGAAAGGAGCGGCGCAGGGCGTTCCCTGCAGGCGGTGGGGGATATTTTAAGCATGGCGTTGCCTTCATACCCGAACACACGTGCTATAATCCTCCTCGTCCCATAGTTGACGGGAAAACCCAACCCGCCCGGCGGCTATTTGACGATCAGGTTGTCTGACCATGAGTTTTGCCCACCTTCACGTTCATACCGAATATTCCCTGCTCGACGGCTTCTCGAATATCAAGAAGCTGATCAAACGCGTCAAAGAATTGGAAATGCCGGCGGTGGCAATCACCGATCATGGCACGATGTTTGGCGTGATGGATTTTTACAAGGCGGCGACCGAGGCGGGCGTCAAACCGATTATTGGCGTGGAGGCGTATATGGCGGCGCGCACCATGCGCGACCGCGACGCCAAACTCGACCGCACCTCTTCTCATCTGCTCCTGCTGGCGGAAAACGAGACGGGATACAAGAACCTGCTCAAAATCTCTTCCGCCGCACAGTTGGAGGGCTTTTATTACTACCCGCGCATTGACCATGAATTTCTGGCGGCTCATTCCGAAGGGCTGATTTGCACCTCCGGCTGCATGTCTGCCGAGATACCGCGTTTGCTTCTGGACGAGAAACCCGAAGAAGCTGTCCGCCGCATGAACTGGTATTACGATGTCTTTGGTCCAGACCGCTTCTTCGTCGAATTGCAGCATCACAACATCAAGGAAATTACGGAACTCAACCGCAAACTGGTCGAACTGGGGGCGCGGTATTCGGCGAAGTTCGTCGCCACCAACGATGTGCATTACATCAACCAGGGCGATGCGCGGTATCAGGATATTCTGCTCGCCATCCAAACGAACGCCACCCTGGACGATAAAGACCGCATGCGCATGACCGACGACTCCTATTACCTGCGCACCCCGCAGGAGATGAGCCGACTCTTTGCTGAGGTGCCCGAAGCCCTGAGCAACACCCTGCTCATCGCCGAACGCTGTCATGTGGATTTGAGTTTCAAAGGCTATCACCTGCCCGATTTCCCTGTGCCGGAGGGCTTCACGGCGCAGTCCTACCTCCGTCACCTGTGCGAGCAGGGAGCGAGGAAAAGGTATGGGGAACGGGCAGACAGCCCCCAGGTCCGCGAACGACTCGATTATGAATTGAATGTCATCCACGAGATGGGGTTCGACGCTTACTTCCTCATCGTCTGGGATTTGTGCCGTCACGCCAAGGAGAACGGCATCTGGTACAACGCGCGCGGTTCCGCCGCAGGCTCCATCGTGGCATACGTCCTCGAAATTGCGCTGGTGGATCCGCTTCATCACAACCTGCTGTTCGAGCGCTTTCTCAATCCGGGACGCATCTCGATGCCCGATATTGACCTGGATTTCCGCGACGACCGGCGCAGCGAGATGCTCGAATATTGCGTCCGCAAATACGGCGACGACAAAGTGGCGCAGATCATCACCTTTGGCACGATGGGCGCAAAAGCCGCCCTGCGCGACGTGGCGCGGGTGATGAACATTCCGCTGCCCGAAGTGGACCGCGTGGCAAAACTGGTTCCGTTCGTTTCGGGCCGCAACACCACCATGGAAGACGCGCTGGCGGTGCCGGAGTTCAAGAAGATTTACGACGAACAGCCCCATTTGCGCGAGTTGATTGATACCGCCGCAAAAATGGAAGGCACTGTCCGCAACGCCGGCACACATGCCGCCGGCGTGGTGATTTCGGACAAGCCCATCATCGAGTACCTGCCCCTGCACCGCCCCACCTCAGGCTCCGAAGAAACGCCCATCAAAACCGTGACGCAGTTCGAAATGGGCATTCTCGATTCGCTCGGCATGCTGAAGGTGGATTTCCTCGGGCTGATTACATTGACCGTGATGGCAAAAGCCTGCGAGATGATCGAGAAGCGGCACGGCATCCGCTATGACCTGAACAACATCCCGCTCGACGACCCCAAGGCGTTCGAACTGCTGGGCAGCGGGCAGACCGCCGGTGTCTTCCAGGTGGAAGGCGGGGGAATGACCCGCTGGCTCGTGCAGATGAAGCCAAAGACGCTGGATAACATCATTGCCATGGTGGCGCTCTACCGCCCGGGTCCGATGTCGTTTATTCCCGACTACATTGCCCGTATGCACGGCGAAGCGGAAGTGGAATTTCGCCACCCCAAACTCGAACCCATCTTCAAAGACACCTACGGCATCCCGGTCTATCAGGAACAGTTGATGCGCGCCGCCGTGGAACTGGCGGGCTACACTCCCTCCGAATCGGACGAACTGCGCAAGGCGATTTCAAAGAAGAAAAAGGAAGAAATCGAAAAGCACCGCAACAAGTTCGTGGCGGGCGCGGTCAAAAACGGCATAGACAGGGCAACCGCCGAAGCCATCTACAGCGATTGGGAGGAGTTTGCCCGCTACGGATTCAACAAATGTTTGCCCGGCGATGTGGAAGTGTTGGATGCAGTCACGGGGCGCCTGGTCAAAGTGGAAGATTTGTATCGCGGCGCTGAAAAAATCACCGATACTTTATCCTGCGATATTCCGTCCCTCAAATTGAAGACCCAGCCGGTTACGCGTGTCATGGATAACGGCATGAAGCCCGTCTTCCGTTTGACCACAGCGTTGGGACGCGTCATCGAAGCAACCGACAACCACCCGTTTTTCACAATTCATGGCTGGCGGCAACTGGGCGAACTGCACCCCGATGATTTTATTGCCGTTCCTCGCGTGATTCCCGTTGAAGGCAAAAACGAATGGCATGATCATGAAGTGATTGCCTTGGGGCATTTGCTGGCGGAAGGAAATCTTTGCCACCCGCACTCTGTGTATTTTTACAGCCAGGATGCGGAACAGGTGAATGATTTCATCCGCGCCGCCAATTCCTTTGAAAACGTCAGTTGCACGGTTGCAACACATAAAAATACTTATTCCGTTTACGCCGCACGCGCCGAGAAACGCTTTGAGCCCGGCATTTTCACCTGGTGCCGCGAATTGGGTTTGCTGGACAAGAACGCCCGCACAAAGGAAATCCCCGCCCCGGTTTTTGAATTGAACAACCGCCAGATTGCCTTACTGATCAGCCGCATGTGGGAAGGCGATGGTCACGTGGATGTGCGCGGGCGCAGCCTGTATTACGCCACCGCCTCGAAGCGGCTGGCTTCACAACTCCAGCATCTCCTGCTGCGCCTGGGAATCATCAGCCGCGTTCGTACGGTCGAATTTCCATACAAAGAAGGGCGCATTGGGTATCAGGTCTTTATCACCGCCCACGAGAATATCAACGCCTTTGCAGAGAAAATCGGCTGTCACTTCGTCAGCCGGCTGCGCAAGCAAGCGCTGGCTGACCTCACTGCAATCACTCCTCCCGCCGCAGCCGGTACGAAGGATGTGGTTCCGGTCAGCGCGGTGAAGGATTACATCCGTTCCGCCAAGAAGCAGGCTGGTCTGACGTGGAACGAATTGACCGCTCAACTCTCAATTGCCCCGCGTGAGTTTTACCCGACCAACTCGGCAGGCAAAATCGGTTTTGGACGGCATACCTTGCGGCGATTGGGAAATTATTTCGATGACCCCCAAATCAAACGCTTTGCCGAAAGCGACCTCTATTGGGACCGGGTTGCCTGTATCGAATATGTCGGCGAAAAGCAAACCTATGATCTTGAAATCGCCGAAACGCATAACTTCATCGCCAACGACATACTCGTTCACAACAGCCACGCCGCCGATTACGGCGTCATTGCCGTCGAGACTGCCTTCCTCAAGGCGCACTACCCCGCCGAATTCATGGCGGCAACCCTCACCGCCTCCGCCAGCCAGACCGAAAAAGTTGCCCTCTACGTCGCCGACGCGCGCGCCATGGGCGTGCCCGTCCTGCCACCCGAAATCAACGCCTCCGCCTGGGACTTCGAAATCGAAGACATCGAAGGCAAGCCACACATCCGCTTCGGCTTCAGCGCCGTCAAAAACGTCGGCAAAGGCGCCGTCGAACTCATCGTCAACGAACGGCAGAAAAACGGCAAATTCAAAGACCTCAACGACTTCGCCCGCCGCGTGGACCTGCGCGCCGTAGGCAAACGCGCCCTCGAATGCCTCATCAAAGTTGGCGCGCTGGATGTCTTCGGCAGCCGCCCCGCCCTGCTCGCCTCGCTCGACCGCCTCATCTCCATCAGCAACAACCACTTCCGCGCCGCCGAAGCCGGGCAAATGTCCCTCTTCGGCGATTCCACCGGCGTCGTCGAAGAAATCACCCTCCCCGAAGTCAACAACGTGGACCGCCGCGAAATGCTCGGCTGGGAACGCGAACTCATCGGTCTCTACATCTCCGACCACCCCCTCACCCCGTATCAAGACACCTTCCGTCAAATCGTCAGTTACTTCTCCGCTCAACTCGGCGAAGCGCAGCACGAAGAAAAAGTACGCGTGGCAGGGCTGGTCACCAGCGTCCGTCCCTACATGACCAAAACCAACAAACCGATGGGCTTCGTCACCCTCGAAGACATTCAAGGCAACATCGAACTCGTCCTCTTCCCGCGCACCTGGGAAAAGACGCGCGAACTGCTCACCGTCGGGCAAATTGTCATCGTCGAAGGCAAGGTGGACGCCAACAGCCAGCCGCCCAAGATTTTGGTGGACACCGTGCGCACCGAAATCAAAATCCTCGAACCCCTGAAGGACGCTGCGCCTCAACCCAAGCCGATCCCTGATTCTGCCCTCGAGGCATTCTCTCAGCCCAAGCCCGACAGCCACGTAAAACCCCTCGCCGTTCAATCCAAACAGCCCAAACCGCTTGCCGCCCCGCCCCCCAAACAGACTGTCGCGACGCCGGCGGCGGCAAGCCCCATTCCCGCCGCACCCGCAGCCTCCGACGGCTGGGACGACATGCCGCCCCCGCCCGACAACTTCCCCGAAGGCTGGGAGACGGAATGGCAGCCCACCTTTGAGGAGGCGGTCATCGCCTCGCGTCCCGAACCGAAGTTCAGCAAAAAGGAACCGGTCACGCCGCCGCGCGTTCAGTTGGAGGCGGTTTCAGCGGCGGCTTCGGCTGTTGAGGAGGAACAGGCTGAGGCGGAGCGCGAAGCGGTGGTCACATCCATGAAATCCCTCTACATCCCGCTGGTCAAAGAGGAGGAGAAGGATCATCCGCCGAAGCAAATCACGGTCAACCTGCGTGCCTCGGGAGATAAAGAGGCAGACCGCCGTCAAATCAAGACGATTTACGGCACGCTGATTTCCTTCCACGGGCGGGATAAGTTCAGTTTTCAGATTTTCGAAAACGGCGGCAGGCATCTGATTGACTTCCCCAACGATACGACGCGCATCTGTCCCGAACTGCTCACGCGCCTGCGCAAGGTGCTGGGGGAGGAGAACTGGCTGGTGGAGGAAATTACGTTTCAATAGACACGGGAAGCGCTCTGTGTCTTATCATGCCTGCGTCTTTGCCCCGAGCAAAGCGTGGGGGAAGCAGTCTCTTGCCTGTGAGGGGATTGCTTCGCGGCGCTGATGCGCCACTCGCAATGACATGTCTGCGACGGAGCGTATGATGCTTTTTATCTTGCGCTGGCTGAAAAGTTGAAGGCTGAATTCTGGACAGCGGACACCCGCCTGGCGAACCGTTGCCGAAAGGATTTGAAACTTAACTGGGCGCATTCTCCAAACAAGATTTGAGTCTACTGCAAAAAGGTCTTTATCACGAAGGACACGAAGTACACAAAGGAATTCGGAAAGAGGAAATTCAAAATCCTGGAATTTGGCGCAAGATAATGTCAAGAAACTTCGCGGCGTTTGTATCCACCGTGCTTGGAAAAGATTTTTGCAGCGGAGTCCGCTTTAAATTTGCGCCTTCACCGCATTGCACATTTCGCAATCTTCCCGCTGGCAGAGTAAAGCCAGCGGGTCTCTTTTAATCAGTTCGGTCGTGATTTCGAGCAGGCGCTTGAGGGGAACTGCCTGCAGGAATGCGCCGCCGTCCAGGTCCACGCGGCGGGTGTGGGGGAGCAGGTAGGGCTCGATGGCGTTGAAACCGGTCGAGTCGCCGGGGCAGCCGGGACATTCGACGATGCGCCCGCCCGTCACCGCCCAGCGGACGAATTGCTTCCGCCCGGCGAGTTTTTCGCCGTAATGAATGCTGGTGTTTGCCGAGTGATCCACGTTGATGAGCAGCACCCAGCCGTCTTGTTCTGCCAGCGCGCCAATGGGGGCGAGCGGGTCGAACAGCGTTTGCGTAAGCAGGATGCCATCCACATCCACGCCGGCAAACGAGAGGATGGGATGGGAGGTGCGCAGAACGCCCTTCTCGTGAAGCAGCTGCAGGGGCAGCGCGCCCATCAGCGGGTCGGGCGGCATGGCAGGATGGAATGACTCAGCCATTTTGTTCAGGTCTCTGCCGCTGCCGTAGGTGATGCCGTTGTTGGGAGGTCCGACGCCCGGCGTGACCATGGTCTTGTAGGTGAAGGCGGGCATGAGGATGCCGCCAAAGGAGTCGCGCAGGGCGCGGAGGAGGACGCCGGGTCCGCCCTGAATGCCGCCGAATTTCCTGAGGGCGGCGTGGACGATGAGCGGCTTGCCCGCCAGGTTGAGTTGACGGCATGCATCGCGCAGGTCGGCGTAGCCTACCATGCTATCTGCCCGTCCAGTGCGGGGCGCGTTTTTCGATGAAGGCTTGCATGCCTTCCTTCTGGTCGGCGGTGTTGAAGAGGTCGTAGAACGCCTGTTTTTCTGCGGCAAGCCCATCGCCGAGGGGGAGTTCATAGGCGGCGTTGATCATTTTCTTTGCGGCGCGAACCGCCAGGGGGGCGCGTGAGGCGATCTCTTCCGCAAGTTTGAGCGCCTCGTTCAGATAGTCGCTCGCCGGCGTGACGCGGTTGACCAGCCCGTATTGCAGCGCCTCCTGCGCCGAGAGCGTGCGGTTGTTGAGAATCATCTCCATGGCAATGGCTTTGCCGACGGCGCGCGGCAGGCGCTGTGTGCCGCCGGCGCCCGGAATGACGCCGATGGTGACTTCCGGTTGACCGAATTTGGCGGTCTCAGAGGCGACGATCATGTCGCAGGCGAGGGCGATTTCGCATCCGCCTCCCAACGCCCAGCCCGATACGGCGGCGATGACCGGTTTCTGCACCGAGCGCAATCTGCCAAAGACCGCCACGTGGTCTGCCGTCATCATCTCCTGCGCCGATTTCCCCGCCATCTCTTTGATGTCGGCGCCGGCGGCGAAGGCTTTTTCGCTCCCGGTGATGACCATCGCGCCGACGGCGTCGTCGCGGTCGAAGGCTTCGAGCGCGTCCATCAGTTCGGTCATGAGACGGTTGTTGAGAGCGTTCCTTGCTTCCGGGCGGTTGAGCGTAATCAGCCCAGCGCGTCCGCGTGTTTCGGTCAAAATCGTTTCGTAGGGCATGGTTTCTCCTGTATGCCATTTGATTTTACATGAGATTATGCTACCATTGAAAGAAATCTTTACCACAGGAGACGACATGAATTTCTTACTGACGCTTCACTCCATCATTCGCTGGGCGATTGTGCTGGTCGGTTTGCTGGCGCTGATTAAGTTTCTGCTGGGTTGGGTTCGCAAGAGCGACTTCAGCAAAATGGACCGCGGGCTTTCTTCTGGCTTCAGCGGCTTGATGGATTTGCAGGTCACGCTGGGATTCGTTCTGTTCTTTTGGAGCGGCTTGAGCGGCGCAGGGTTTCCCCTCTACCGCATCGAGCACATGACCGTGATGCTGGTCGCGGCGCTTCTGGGACATTTACCCGCCTTTATGAAAAAATCGCCGAACAGGTTTGCCGTTGCGTTGACGGCGGTGGTCGGCGCGCTCGTGCTGGTGTACCTCGGCGTGGCGCGCCTGCCCGGCGGCTGGACTCGGTAAGAGACTTTGCGTGTGTGATGTTTGTTGACGGAATTGACTTTAGAGGAGAGGAGCGACCATGACCGAAAGAGCAAAAAAAGCGACAGGCATCACCCGTTCCAGGCGTCTGCTGACCACGGCGGAGATTGCACAAGCCCGGCGGTATTTCGCATCGAACCCCCTGCTGCTCAACCCGCCCATCAAGCGCGCGGCATATTCCGACCGTACCGCCTGGGTGATGGCTTCGATGGCGCAGTTGGTCTATGAACGTTTCGAGCGGGGCGGCAAAGAGAGGGAGCTGCTCATCCAAAAACTCAAGGGCGGCGGCTTCAAACTGGTCGGCGAGTTCAACTCCCCCGAAACAGATACCCAGGCGTTCCTGGTCGCGAACGACGAGTACGCCGTGCTTGCCTTTCGCGGCACGGAAGTGACCAAAACCAAAGATGTCATTACCGACGCGCGGGTGTTCAAAATCTCCGCCATCGAGGGCAGGGTGCACAAGGGCTTTGCGGAGGCATATCGCAGCATCGAGCCGCAGGTGCTGCAGGCGCTGAAAAAAGTGCGCGGACTGCCGCTCTACATCACCGGTCACTCGCTCGGCGCGGCGCTGGCGACCATCGCCACTCAGCACCTCGAGCATGACCCCATCCTGCGCGATGAAATCGCCGCCTGTTACACCTTCGGCAGCCCGCGCGTGGGCGACGACGAATTCGACCGCGAATTCAAATCATCCATCTATCGCGTTGTCAACACAACCGACATCGTTACGGTCATCCCCCTGCTCTCCATGGGCTTTATCCACATCGGCGACGTGCGCTTCCTCGAACCCGGCATGGGAAACATCCGCCGCGGTATTCCGCTGGCGCGGCGGATGTTCTTCTTTCTCATGGCGGCGTTGAGATTGTTCGGTCCGCTGGTGGGCGATCATGCCATTGCGGAGTATCGCAGAAAACTCGAAGCGGTTGCCCAGGACCGCAACATTGACCTCTACTTCGACATTGATACAGTAGAAAAAAAAGACTAGGGACGTTTGGCTGTTACGATTGCAATAGATTTAACTGGTTCTTGTTTGGCAAGATAAAGCGCCTTGATTAATTTAATATCCACTTTTTGTTTCTTTGCAAGGCTTTGCAGACGTTTGAGAACATTTTGCCCAAACATATTTACAATGTGTGTGTCAAGTTCTTTTATAGATAATGTTTGCAAACGTTTTGCTAATTTTTGTGATGCCTGTTCATCTAGGTTGATTTGTGTTTCGAGAGCGGACTGAACAGCACTGTCCCGGGCTTTGGTGATCCAATCGTTGATAGATAAAATATCTCGATTTGCGAATGTCACATTCAAGTTCTTCAATAGAATCTCAAAGCCGAATACTCCGACAAACGCATACCAGAACCATTTGAAATTCGATATGTCTACAATCAAGGATGATGTTTCACTTCTGTTTTGCCCTGTAAGAGCGGGAGTGCGCAATAATGAGATATCTCCCATCGTTGCAACAGCAAGCAGTGTAGTAGCAGTATTACCAATTATCAAGATCAGTAGATATAACAAAAACGAGCCTGTCCGTACACAGGCTCTATAACTTGCTTTGGATCCACAATCGGACTTTACTTGAATTAAGCCGACTAAAAAGCTAAAAACAATGGCAAGTATAACGGCGATAGCAATATTCATGTACTTTCCCTCAAAAGCGTATTCTCCTACCTGCTTGCAGCCCGTCTGCTGTAATATAGTAGGTGTTGAGCTCATCGAAAGGAGATGCTTTTTCACCAATTAAGTTGTATCTTTTCAGATTTGCAAGTGCTTTTTTTATGTGGTCACGATTGTAACCCGTCTCAATCAATTCCTTGAATTGAACTTTTCGGTTCCTAAGTATCTGGTTGAATACACTGCGATTCGATTCTTCTTCCAGAACGCGGGCAATATCAATATCAAAATCAATGCTCATAACGATCTCCTGGATGAGTTATTATACATTTGCTTGTTCCAAGGCTTCCATTATATCATTTCACGCCACGCTCGCTGCCACCTGCTCGCCGTAACCCAACAGCGCCCGCACCATGGCCGGCGAACGCCCCTCGGCGTACACCCGCAGCACCGGCTCCGTGCCAGAAGGACGGATCAACAGCCACGAATCGTCTGCCATGATGTATTTGACGCCGTCCAACTGGCTGATCTCGGCGACCTTTTCGCCTCCGATCTCCGCCGGAGCCTGCTTCGTCAGAAAATGCGTCATCTCCGCCTTGGCAACGGGACGGCTCAACCGCAGGTCGGTGCGCTCGTAATAGGCGGGACCGACATCCCTCAGCAGATCATCCACCAGCGCGTTCAGCGTTTTCCCCGATTCCGCAATCATCTCCACCAGCAATAACCCCATGATGGGACCGTCGCCCTCGGGGATGTGACCCTTGAACGAAATCCCGCCCGATTCCTCCCCGCCAATCAACACATCTTCCGACATCATATAGTCGGCGATGTGATTGAAGCCCACAGGCGTTTCATGCAGGGGCAAACCGTATCGTTTGGCGAGGCGGTCAATCATGCGCGTGGTGGAGACGGTCCGCACCACCGAACCGCTCAACCCGCGCTTTTCCACGAGATACTTCAAAGAAAGCGCCATGATCTTATGCGGGTCAACGAAGGTGCCGCGTTCGTCCATCGCGCCGATGCGGTCTGCGTCGCCGTCGGTCACCACGCCAAAGTTGCCCATCCCCGAACTGACAGCGGATGCCAGCGCGCCGAGATATTTGGCAATCGGCTCCGGGTGTACACTGCCGAAGCCGGGATTCATCTCGCCGCGAATTTCGGCGATCTCACAGCCCGTCCCCTGCAAAAAGGACTTGATCACCCCGCGCCCCGAACCATACATCGCATCCACCACAAAGCGCTGAGGGTTGTCGGCGATGATGTCGGTGTTGATGAGCGTTCGCAGGTGGTCGAAGTAGGCAGGGAGGGGGTTGAATTTCTGGATTAAGCCGGCCTCGCGCGCCTTGTGGAAATCCATCAGGTTGGGTCCGCGCGCCTGCTGTTCGTTGTCGTTGATGTACACTTCCACGCGGCGGCATTGTTCCGGCAGGGCAGAGCCGCCGAACGCTCCCTTGAGTTTGACGCCGTTATAGCGCGGCGCGTTGTGAGAGGCGGTGATCATCACGCCGGCAACGGCTTTTTGATGTTTGACTGCGTAAGAGATGGCAGGCGTGGGCGCGTCGGCTTGCGCCAGCATGACGGTGAAGCCGTTGGCGGCAAGGACGCGCGCCACTTCCCCGGCGTAGCGGTCGGAGAGGAAACGGGTGTCGAAGCCGACGACGATTTTTTTGGGGTCGGGGGCTTGTTCGCCGTTGCCCGATTTGTCCCAATGTTCCGAAGCGACTGCGTCTGCAATGGCTTGGGCTACCATGCGCAGGTTGCTGAATGTGAAGGTGTCTGAAATGACGGCTCTCCAGCCGTCGGTTCCAAAGTGAATGGGCATGAGAATGTTCCTTGTGCAGAAGAATACGTCCTTCAACGCCGTTTGGGGTTGAAGGACGCCAATTATATATGCTTATGGCTTGGGCGTGGCGGAAGGCTGCCAGTTGGGAATGGGGGTGGCGGTCGCCAATAACGATTGCAGGACCCACCCTTCCACCCGCTCGCCGTTGATGACCGTGAAGACATGCACCCAGACCACGTTGTTGACCTCCTGAATGTCGTCGGGGATGACGGTGACGGTGGAGCCGTTGCTGAGGGTGAGCAGCACCACCCCGCCGGGTCTTTCGCGGATGTTGGCTCCGCCTCCCTCCGCGGCGCGGATGACAGCGATGATGGGCGTCGGTTCGGCGGTGACGGTGAAGGTGGGTGTTTGGGTGGGGGGAAGGGTGGAGGTGGGGCGGGGGGTTGGGGTGGTGGATGCGGTGGAAGTTGGCACGCCGATGACCGCGGTCACAGGTTGAGGCGTGACGGTGGGGGTGAGGGTGGGAACCAGCGGCAGGGTGGCGGTGGCTTGGGAGGCAGGAGCAGGCGCAGGCGTGGCAAGACCCGCCTGTATCCGTATCCAGTCCAGCGCGCCGGTGGAGATCGTCAGCCAGGCGAGCAGGGTAATGAGGATGAATCCTGTGAGTGAAATCCCTCCGAAGGTGAGGGGGTAGAAGCGCAGGAAGAAGAGGGTCAGCAGGCAGAAGAGGGTTGCCCAGGCAAAGTGGATGAGGAAGACGAGCAGCCCCGGCAGGGCAAGCCCTTCGACGCCGCTTCCCAAGCCGAAGCCTGCCGCGCAGAGGGGCAGGAAGAGTTCGTAGGCGACGAGGGCGCTCGGCAGGTAGGGACGTTGTTCGGAGCGGACGAAGGACAGGGTGATGAGGATGGCGCCGATGGCGAGGACGAAGAAGTCGGGCGTCCACAGGCGGCTGTGCAGGAAGGCTTCGTTGAAGGTGCGCGGCTGGGGGAAGATGCGTGTGGCGTAACCGGCGACGATACCGCCCAGCGCGGTGAGCAAGGCGCTGACGAACAGGGCGAGCAGGGTTTGAAGGAACAGCCGCCCGGCGCCGGCAATGATGCCCAGCGACATGCCGATCCAGGGGGTGAGAAGCGGGGCGACGAGCACGCCAAAGATGAGCAGGCTTTGCGAGTCGAGGAAGTAGCCCAGCCCCATGATGGCGCCGGCGACCAGCGCAAAGATGAAGAGTTCAAAGGAGGGAAAGGCGCGCCGCGCCAGATGGTCGAAGAGCGCGGCGCGTTCTTCCTCGTTGGCAGGGAAGTAGGCGCGGCGCAGGGCGCGGCGTCTGCGGGCGCGGGAGGAGATGAATTCCTGCGCCGGTTCGGGCGGCGGGGTGGTTGGGGCTTCCATCGGGCTTATTTTCTCAGGCTGGCGCGGATGCGCAGCGGGTTGGCAAGCAAAGCCAGCGCTGAGTGAATGTCGGGCAGGAGCAGGTCGGCGGAGAGAAGCGTTTCCACGGCTGTGCCTTCGCGCGACAGCACGCACAGCCCCAGCGCGGCTTCGCTGAGCATGAGGGCGTCGTTTGCGCCCTGTCCCAACGCCGCGACGTTCTCTGCTCCCAGCCGTCGGACGTATTCCGCTTTTTGTTCGGCTTCATTGCCGGGCTGTATGCGGACGGCTGTGAGTCCGAGTTGGCGGTCAATGGCGGCTTGTTTGCCGTGGGTGTCGGCGGTCAGCAGGTGAATGGTCAGATGTTGTTTCAGGGACTGAATCTGTTCCGCGACCCCTTCAATCAATGCGCCGTCCACTGCCAGCGTGCCGTTAACATCGCTGACGAGGTGTTGCAGCCGAAGTGTGCCATGTCCGGAGATTTCGATTTCCATCATGGTGACAATTATACAGGGATAACCCTTTGCAGGAAGGGCGCATCTTTTCCGGACCCGAAGCCTGGTCTGCCCCAATCGGCATTAACTTTGCTTGACATGTTTTCCCCTTAAGGTATAATCGCCGTCGCCTTCCTCGCTAGCTCAATCGGCAGAGCGGGCGGCTGTTAACCGCTAGGTTCGAGGTTCAAGTCCTCGGCGAGGAGCCAACCCGGCCTCACTCTTTATGGGTGAGGTCTTTGTTTTATTCCCTTGCCTTGCGCAGCGCCCCCATCACAGGAACGGAGATAGCCACACAAACAGTCGGGCAGGAGCGTGCGCCTGACTTTGACAACGGGGATGTAACCAATTGCCAGTTGACTTTGAGGGGAGAATATTGTACAGTGAATATATCAAAGTCCGACATATTGAAGGGAGCGTACCATGAAGGCGACAACTCGAATTTCTGGCATGTTGGTTTGGCTTGGGGCGCTGGTTCTGGCGGGGTCCATCATCCTGGCGCTGACCGCCGCCCGCGTAGGCGAGCATCGTTCCAGTACTTATGGGTACGCCTACTATCTGTTTCAGCAGGGTTGGGGCGGCGAAATTGGGGTCATTCCGCCTGTTTTTTCACTGGAGCGGACGTATAAAGAGACGCAATATAACAAGGACTCAAAACAGTATGAGGAAGTCGAAAGGACCGAGCGTTACACCCTCGTCCCGAAATCCATCAAAATTGACACGACCCTCGATTACGCCGAAAAGATTCGCAGCCTGCTGGTGTTCAATGCCTTCGAAGTACATAACCGCGAGGTTTACACCATCGTCAACAATACGCAATATTCGGGGACGCTGCAGGTGAAAGTAAGCACGCCAGAGAACGCCAATTTGCTGTACGATTACACCATTGCCATCCCTTCGAAGGGGAATCTGATCGTGCGCCCGGTCATGAACACTTCGGTTGTCCTGCTTCCGTCGCTTGCGCCGGGTGAGGAAGTGGAGGTGGTGGTCACATACTCGACCAAAGGCATGGATATCTACAAGTACAACCTGTCTGCCTATCAAAATAACGTGGTTCAGAAACTGACGGCGGAGATCAAGTTGAACACGAAAAATTATGCCATTTACCGCGAGGGCATTCCTCACACGGAAACGCCCACCGCCGATGGCGTTGTGCTGCGCTTCGACGTGAAGGATTTTTCCACCACACAGGATTTGGGCGTGGCGTTCCTCGAAAAACAGCAGTATCTCAACCAGATTCAAAGTCTGATGCGCTTCTCGCCGATTTCGCTGGCGCTTTTGCTGTTGGTGACCTTCATGTTCTCGCAGATCTTCGACGTGCGCTTCAACGCTTTTCACTATCTCTTCCTTGGGATGATTGATGTGTTTTACTACCTGTTCGTCGCTTATCTGATCCGTTTCTTTGGCATCATTCCGACCTTCGGCATTTCGATAGCGCTGACCGTCATTATGTTCTTCCTGTATGCCCCCAATGTGTTCGGCAGGTGGTTTGCCTTCCGCGTGGTGGGGGTGTACCTGTTCCTGTTGACGGTGGTCTTCTCGCTGATCTTCCTGATGCCCATCTTTCAGGGATTACTCTTCGTGGTGTTGATCTTCGTGATCTTCATGTCGCTGATGATTTTTGTGGGACGGTCGGATATTTCCAAGTGGCACATCGTGAGCGGATAAGGGCGTATAATCCGGCAAACTCACGAAAGGAGAGGTCCCCATGCAGTATTTCAGTTTCAATGATGCGATTCGTTTCAAGATGGCAACCCAGCAGGAGGATACCAATGCCAAGGTACAGGTTTTCCTGGGCGTCTTTCTCGGCGTCATCCTGCGCTGGATTTACAGCATTGCCGTCGAGGTCATCAAAAATCAAGCCCCCTGGGATTTTGGCTCCTGGACCACCATCCTTGCCCGGCTGGTGGTCGCATTGATCACCACCTTCTTCGTCTTTTCGGGCTATTGGCAAAAGGCGAAGGATATGCCGCCCAGCTGGCGGTTTTGGAATGCGCTGGCGTATGGCATCTCCATTGACGCCCTTGTCGGTCCGTGGACGGCGTAACGGACGGCGCTGCGCAAACAAAAAAAGAGAGAAGGCATGCCCTTCTCTCTTTTCATTTCTCTGGATTCACCTGGCGGCTATTCGTCTTTAGCGCCGGAGGGTTTCGACGTGGATTTGCTTTCGCTTTTTGCCGGCTTGCTATCACGCGATTCACTTCCCGAAGGAGACCTGTGGTCGGTGGCATAGAAACCCGAGCCCTTGAAGATGATTTTGGTGGGCGTGATGACCCGTTTGACGGATTTCTTCCTGCACTCCGGGCAGGTCTTCAACGGCTGGTCGTGAAACGATTGGTGTTTCTCGAATTGCACACCACATGAATCACAGCGATAGGTATAGACGGGCATAGTTCCTTCTCCTTAACTTCTCAGTGCGCGGGCATTATAGCGTGCCCACTGCGGCGTGGCAAGGGAAGCGGCATAAGAGTTCCGTTAACGATTTTATCCGGGTATACGGTAGGGTGGAAAGAATCGTCGAACAAATAGAATGAAACAGGCGCCGGTGGGAGATGATACGGCAGAGGGCTGTTTCAAAGCGGGTGATTGAGGTCCCACAAGATGCGCAGACCGTCGAGCGTGAGCCAGGGGGCGATGATTTGGATGACGTCGGTTTCCTGGGCGATGAGTTCCGCCAGCCCGCCCGTGGCAATGACTTTCATGGTGGGACCGAGTTCCTTGCGGAAGCGTTCGACCATGCCTTCGACCATGCAGACGTAGCCGAACAACAGCCCCGACTGCATGGCATGGACGGTGTTGCTGCCGATGATGGAGGGCGGGCGCTGCAGGTCTATGCGCGGCAGTTTGGCGGCGTGGGTGAAGAGCGCTTCGGTGGCGAGGTTGATGCCGGCGGTGATGGCGCCGCCCAGATATTCGCCGTCCTTGGTGATGGCATTGAAGGTGGTGGCGGTGCCGAAGTCTATCACGCAGGCGGGACCTTTGTAGAGGTACATCACGGCAACGGCGTCGGCGATGCGGTCTGCGCCGACGGCGCGCGGGTCATCGTAGCGCACTTTGATGCCGGTCTTGATGCCCACGTCTACCACAAAGGGATTCTGGTTGAGGTATTCGCGGCATGCCTGGATGACGCGGCTGGTCAGTTGCGGCACCACCGAAGCCAGGCAGACGCCGGTCAGGTCGTGCGGGGAGCGCCTGGCGTTTTGCAGCAGCCCCTGAAACTGCAAGCCGTATTCATCGGGCATGCGGGCGTGATCGGTGGCGAGCCGCCAGTGCGCCGTGAGGTTGTTGCCGTCGTACAAGCCGAGGGTGAGGTTGGTGTTGCCGATGTCTATGGCGAGGAGCATGGGGTAAGTATACCTGCGCCGCTGCGAGGCTGTCTACGGTTTGATTGCCTCGATGATTTCGGCGACCATGTCGTATTTGTGGAACTGGGGCATGATGTAGACGCCTCCCGCCCACGCTTTGAACTGTTCCGCCAATTCGACCGCGATCTCCACCCCGGCTTTGGCGCCCTCCTCGCCGGCGGCTTCGATGCGGCTGCGCATCTCATCGGGGATGAAGATGCCCGGCACTTCGTGATGCAAAAAATTGGCGTGACGCACGCTCACCAGCGGCAGGATGCCCGCCAGGATGGGTTTATTCAGTTTGCCGTATTTTGCCTCATAGGCTTCCAGCACGCGCGGACCGTCGTTCGGGTTGTAGACCGGCTGAGTGAGGAAGAAATCCGTCCCCGCTTTGACCTTGCGGTGCAGGTTCTTGATTTCAGTTTCCAAATCGGGCGGGCACAGGTTGAGCGCCGCGCCGACGAAGAAGTTGGTCGGTTGACCGATGCTCGTGCCGGCGTGATCCACGCCGGCGTTGAAGCCCTGCTTGATGAGTTTGATAAGACCCGACGGGACGAGGTCATAGTTGTCCATCGCTTCGGGATAATCGCCAATCGAAGTCGGGTCGCCCATCACCACGAAGACATTGCGGATGCCGAGGGCGTGCGCGGCAAGCAGGTCGCCCTGCACGCGCAGCAGATTGCGCCCGCGTGTGGGGAAGTGCAGGGTTGTTTCGACGCCCACTTTTCTTTGCACCACGTCGCATACCGCCCAGGCAGACATGCGCATGCGCGCCATCGGCGAATCGGCGACGTTGATGACGTCCGCGCCGGCCTCGGCGAGGAGGGATGCGCCCGCAATGAGTTTGTGGGTGGAGAGTCCGCGCGGCGGGTCCATCTCGACTGCGATGGCGAATCCGCCCGCCGTCAATTTTTGGGCGAATTTCGTCGGTTGTTCCTGCGCCGCTTCGACGAGTTCCTCCTGCGGCAGGATGACGATGTGCGAAGGGTCAATGGGCGGGTTGGTGTCGAGCGCCTTGCGCATGGCGGCGATGTGCTGAGGGGTGGTGCCGCAGCATCCGCCCACCACACACGCCCCCGCATCGCGGAACGAAAGCGCATAATCGCCAAAGTATTCGGCGTCGGCGGGGTACATGATGCGTCCGCCCACCTGCTCGGGCCAGCCAGCGTTGGGTTTCACCCAAAACTTCACATTCGCTTCGGCGACCGCCTGGCGCATCTGCTTCAAAATCCGCAGGAGTTGCGAGGGCCCGCCGGAGCAGTTGACGCCGATGACATCCGCGCCCGCTTCGTGAAGGGCGCGCGCCACCTTGGCGGGATGGTCGCCCAGCAGGGTGCGATCGTCGCGCGTAAATGTGACCGTCGCCACGACGGGCAGGTCGCAGACTTCCCTTGCGGCTTTGATGGCTTCGCGGATTTCATAGAGGTCGCTCATGGTTTCGATGACGATGAGGTCTGCGCCCGCCTCTGCCAGCGCCCGAATCTGCTCCGCGAACGCTTCGCGCGCCTCCTCAGGCTGGACTCTGCCATAGGGAGCGATTCTCACCCCCAGCGGACCTACGTCCCCCGCCACCAGCACTTCCTTGAACGAGGCGGCAACGACGCGCTTTGCCAGTTCCACGCCTTGCCGGTTGATTTCGCGGACGTCGTCCTGCAAGCCGTGTTTGCTCAGTTTGTAGCGGTTCGCGCCGAAGGTGTTGGTGATGATGAGTTGCGCGCCCGCTTCGATGTATTCGCGGTGAATCTCCGCCACCGCCGCAGGGTTGGTGACGTTCAACTCGTCGAAGCACTTGTCGAAGCCGACGCCGCGCGCGTGGAGCATGGTGCCCATCGCGCCATCAGCGAGGAGGGTTTGGGAGGAGAGGAGTTGGAAGAAGGTGTCTCGTTGCATGTGTGGTTTATCCTGTTTAGTGTCCGACGCTGGAGAGCGTCTATTACGCGGGCGCCAACGCTGGAGAGCGCCTGTTACTCATATCCATGTCTGGCGCAGCGGACGTTCTCTAACGTCTGCGTGTTACGCGGGCGCCGGCGCCGATGACGCTGGTATCTCCTCATATAAAAGGGATGACGCCAAAACCATCAGCGGGTAGAGAAGCCAGATGAAGATGTACCAATCCTCCACGGAGGTTTGACGCGGCTGGCTGATAAAGTAGAGCAGGCTGAGCCAGGGGAACCAGAGGAGAATCCCGAAGGAGGTCCAGGAGAGAAGCGGTGAAATCCGCCGGTTTGCGATCAGACGTCCGCCGAGGAGGGCGAGGAGGGGAGCGAAAGCGATCAGGTCATAATCTGCGGTGTGAGGGACGAAGACGGCGGTCAGCGCAAGGGAGGCGGCGATGGCGAGGTCGGCGTCGCGGCGCGGCAGACTGCGGAGGAGAAGCGTCAGCGAGAGGGCAATCCAGCCCAGCCCTGAGGGAGAGGCGGCGCGGGTCCAATCCCAGGCGACGGCGTTTTCGGAGGCGTAGCCGGAAATGTCGCGGAGGAAGTCGGGAAGCCACCAGCCGAGCATCAGGGTGGGAGGCAGGTAGAGGGCGAGGGAGGTTGTCCCAAAGGAGAGCAGGGTCTTCCAGTTGCCGCGATAGGTGAAAAAGAGAACCGTCAGCGGCAGGAGGGTGAGCGAAAATTTGATGAGACAGAGCGCGCCAAAGATACCCGCCGCCAGATGCCGCTGATGTTTGAGCGCCAGCCACGCCAGCACGAGCATGGCGATGCTGAAGAGGGAGTACTGTCCCAGCAGGTAGTTGGAGTAGGCGGGGCGGAATGCAATGCCGCTGAGCAGGAGCAGCGGGATGAGCGCCAGGCGGGCTTTTGGCGGGATGGGGAGGAGGGTCACCCAGCCGAGTAAAAGCGCAGACCACAATGCCCAGAGGAAGGCGCACCACATCACAGCGGCGGTTTCGAGCGAAAGCCCAGCCAGGATGAACGGCGCGAGAAGCGAGATCACTGCTGGAGGGTAGTAGAAACCGAACGGGTTGCCGCGGGGGGTGTTCGGTGTGCCGTACACCGCCTGCCAGATTTTTTGACGGGTCTCGAAACTATAGGGGCTTTCTCCTTTCAACGCTGCCTGAGCGCCCACCCAGCGCGGGTACAGGTCCACGCCGAGGGTCATGGTGGTGCCGCGCAGGGCATCCTGAAGATAGCCCATAAGAAAAACCCCGGCGATGAAGAAGACGACGAAGGCAGGCAGGGAGATTTTGAATATCCCGGTTTTCATGAAAAGAATCCCATCAATATCACGATCCACATGCCGATGACGGCGGCGGCGGCTTCCCAGGGTTGGGGCGCCAGGGCGAGAAATGCGCCGATCCATGAATAAAACAACAGGTATGGCGAGAACAGGGGAGAAGCCATCATCGAGTAACGGATGTCATTTTTTCGAAAGGCGGCGACAGTCAGCGCCAAGCCAATGGGCAGCGACATGGGAAAAAGGCTGTCGTTGGCGGCTAGTTTATCGAGGGTGGGAATTTTCAGGAACCAGGGTCCAAAAATGATCACGGATAACACCGATGCCAGCCCAACAGGCAGGAAGGTCTTGAGTACGCGAGCGGGTCCCCCCTGTTTCCATTCGGAAAAAAATAAATAAAGGATAACTATCACGCTAACTTGAGGTTTGATTGCCAGAAAGAACAACCCCAACCAGGGAGGCAGCACGATGCCCAACAGGGCAAGCCAGTCAATGTTGCCGATCAGGATTCCGTGCAGGCTGGGCGGGGAGAGCAGCAATATGGCAATGGTCAGTTTGTTGGCGCCCAATTTGTGCGCCACATAGGCATATACCCCTAGAGCGGCGATTACCAATAAGTCCCAGCCGACGTTCTCCGGCAGGATGGCAAATGGAATGAGCAGGATGGCTGCCCAGGGGGGATTGAAAAAGCCCTTGGCGTTGTAAGGAGAACGTCCGTGCAGGATTTCAAGGGCAGCGGGGCGAAAAGTAGCGTGCCAGTCGGGGGAATGGAGGTAACCGATTGTGGGCCACGCAAAGAGAATGACTGCAATCGTGAGGATGATGAGAAATGAAATTTTAGCGGTAAAAAATCTGTTTTTGTCCAATGCTTCCTCTCTCTGCTCATGTCGTTGTTTAATTGTAACTATTCAGCCATAGAGAAAAAACGATTGCAAATGTCATTGTTTCGTGGCGCCTCGCGCCACGAAGGGCCACGCTGAGGCGCGCCCGAAGCGCAATCTCCTGTTTCAACGAACAAATCTGGCATTTGGGAGATTGCTTCGTCGTGACGCTTAGGCGCCACTCCTCGCAATGACATGCCTGAATAGATAGCGGTTTTCATGCGAAGTATTGCAGGAGTACCACAATCCACATGCCGATGACGGCGGCGGCGGCTTCCCAAGGTTGGGGCGCCAGCGCAAGAAACGCGCCGATCCAGGAGTGCATAATGACATAAGGAGATACAAACGGCGATGCCGCCATTGCGTAACGGATTTCGTTTTTTCTTATGGCAGCGGTAAGTAGAATCAAGCCTATTGGCAATGATTGGGGCCACAAACTTGAATTTCCAGCCAGATTGATTTCGTTTGAGATGTTTGTAAACCAGGGTCCAAAAATTACAATGGAAAGCACGGATGCCAGTCCCACAGGCAGGAAGGTCTTCAGCACGCGGATAAGACCTCCCTTCCGCCATTCGGCAACAAACAAATAGACGACGACAAGCATGCCGACCTGAGGCTTGATGACCAGAAAAAACAATCCGAGCCATGGCGGCAGCACGACGCCCAAAACGGCAAGCCAATCAATATTCCCGTTCAAAATTCCATGCAGGACAGGCGGCGCGAGCAGCAATATGGCAATGGTCAGTTTGTTGGCTCCCAGTTTGTGCGCCACATAGGCATAAGCCGCCAGAGCAGCGATGACCATGAGCGCCCGCCCTACATTCTCCGGCGGGATGGCAAACGGGATGAGCAGGATGGCGGTCCAGGGCGGGTTGAAAAAGCCCTCGGCGTTGTAGGGTGAGCGTCCGTGCAGGAGTTCCAGCGCGGCAGGGCGGAATGCGCCGTGAAAGTCCACGGCGGGAGGCAGGAGGTTCGATAACAACGCAGTAAGCAATGCGAGCAGTAAAACCGCCAAAAGGACTTGAACGTTTTTGTTTGCCGCATATTTGTTGATCATGGATGACCTTGCCTGTTGTGCGCTGGGGCGAGCCGGGCGAGCGCTTATCTCATCAACTGCTCGACGCGCGACTCGCCAACCGAGTAATACTTCGCCTGCGGGTGGTGGACGATGATCGCGGCGGTGGACTGCTCAGGGATGAGTTGGTAGGCGGCGGAGAGCGTCATGCCGAGTTCTTTTTCCACGGGCAGCAGGTCGAAGACTTTGCGGTGGTCTTCGAGTTCGGGGATGGCGGGATAGCCCCACGAGTAGCGTTTGCCCTGGTTTTCGCCAAGTCCGAGTTCGCGGCGGATGTGCGTGTGCAGGTAGTCCGCTGCCGCTTCGGCGGTTTGGACGGCCAGCCCGTGCAGGAAGTAACTTTCGGTGTAATCGCCGCTGGCGTGCAGGCGGTCAATGCGCTCGGTGGCTTCGCGCCCAACGGTGACAACCTGGAAGGCGACCACATCCATCTGACCCGATTCCACAGGGGCGAAGTAGTCGGCGAGGCAGAGGTGGTCGTCGTGGGGCTGGCGGGGGAAGTGGAAGCGGGTAATTTCCCTCACCCCCTGCCCCTCTCCCGCGGGGAGAGGGGAATAGATGATGAGATCATCGCCGTCGGATTGGCAGGGGAAGATGCCATAGACGCCCTGAGGCTTGAGCCATTTTTCGCGGAGCGCTTCTTTCTTCATCCGCAGCAGGCGCGCGTCGAATTCGGCTTTCAACTTCTCCCAATCTTCGCCGTGCGTGTTTTTCGCTCCCCACGAGAGACGGTAGAGTTCGTTGATGTTGAGATGGGTGAGGACGATCTCCAGCGGCATGTCTTTGACGATGCGGACGCCGAATTTGGAGGGAGGGGGAGAGAGAGGAGCAGGAACGATGGAGGAGCGGGAGGATTGGTAACTGGTAATTGGTGATTGGGAAGCGGCGCGGCCCAATTCCATGTCGGCTTCTTTGCGGATTTGTTCGAGGAGCGCAGGTTTGCG
Source organism: Anaerolineales bacterium (assembly GCA_034432325.1). Taxonomy (GTDB): domain Bacteria; phylum Chloroflexota; class Anaerolineae; order Anaerolineales; family Villigracilaceae; genus Defluviilinea. Next base: position 8,953 of record DAOUBY010000044.1, on the reverse strand, counting down.
AGTCGCGTCAATGAGTTGATCCATCGTTTCGAGTCCCTCGAAGGCGTCTTTGCAGTAGAAGACGCCAGGCTCGTAGAAGTCTCCGCTTTCGGTTTGCAGGATGCGCCGACCGAAGCGGCGGTTGATCGCCGCGCCGCCCACAAGGACGGGGAAGCGGAGTCCGCGGCGGTGCAGTTCGTTGACGATGAGCGGCATCTGCTTCGAGGTCGAGACGAGAAGCGCAGAGAGTCCGATGGCGGTGGCGTTGGACTCCACAGCCTTCGTGATGATGGTCTCGGCGGGGACCTGCTTGCCGAGGTCAATGACGGTGTAGCCGTTGTTGGCGAGAATCGTTTTGACGAGATTCTTGCCGATGTCATGCACGTCGCCGTAGACGGTGGCGATGACGACCGTGCCTTTGGTCACGCCTTCGACTTTTTCGAGGTAGTTTTCGAGATGGGCGACGGCTTTTTTCATCACTTCGGCAGATTGCAGGACGAAGGGCAGGATGAGTTCGCCCGCGCCGAATTTGTCGCCGACTTCTTTCATGGCGGGGAGCAGGACGGTGTTGAGGGTGTGGACGGCGGTTTCGTGCTGGCGTGCCCGTAAGACTTCCGAAGTCTCGGAGACTTCGGAAGTCTGCCGTTGGACGATTTCATCAATATCCGCTTCCACGCCATCTTTTTTGCGGTGGACAATCTTCCAGTGCAGGCGCTGTTCGGGGGTCATGCCTTCGGTGGGGTCGGCGAGGGTGGATTCGGTGGTGGGCGTGACCTTCTCGTAGTATTCGATGTAACGCTGGAGCGCATCGGGGCGGCGGTTGAAGATGAGGTCTTCGGCGAGGTCGCGTTCTGCCTGCGGGATGTCGGCGTAGGCGGTGACGTGCGCAGGGTTGACAATCGCCATGTCGAGCCCAGCCTGAACGCAGTGATAGAGCATGACCGAGTTCAGCACGGGGCGTGCGTGCGGGGCGAGCCCGAACGAGAGGTTGCTCACGCCGAGCGAGGTCAGCACGCCGGGCAGGTTTTGTTTGATGAGGCGGATGCCTTCGATGGTCTCGATGGCGGAGTTGGCAAATTCGGGGTCGCCTGTGGCGAGGGTGAAGGTCAGCGCGTCGTAAACGAGATCGGCTGGTTTGAGTCCGTGTTCGTTCACGGCGATGTCGTAGATGCGCTTGGCGACTTCCAGTTTTTTCTCGCGGGTCTTCGCCATGCCGTTCTCGTCAATGGTCAGCACGATGACGGCGGCGTTATGTTCTTTGGCAAGTTTGAACACCTTGTCGGCTTTGGCGCGCCCCGCTTCGAGATGCGTCGAGTTGATGAGGCAGCGTCCAGGCGCGGTCTTCAATGCGATTTCGAGAACATCGAGTTCGGTGGTGTCAATCACCAGCGGAACATCCACGCCCATTTCGAGTTTCTTGACGACCTTGCGCATGAGTTCGGCTTCGTCGGGGCGTTCGGTGACGGCGCAGGAGATGTCGAGGGCGTGCGCGCCAAACTCGACCTGTTCGCGGGCGATCTCCAAAATGGAGTCGTAATCTTCCTCGAGCAGCAGCCGCTTGAACTTGCGCGAACCTTGCGCGTTGCAGCGTTCGCCGATGAGGGTGGGCGGAGGGTCCTGCCGCATGGCAATCGCGGACATGGCGGAGGCAAGTTTGGGGTCAGGGGTGAGGCGAGAGTCGGTAATTGGTAATTGGTAATTGGAGATTTTTTCCACGAGGAGGCGCAGGTGGTCGGGAGTCGTCCCGCAGCAGCCGCCGACGACGCGGACGCCGTGCCTGGTCACGAACTCGAACATGTCATTCGCAAACGGTTCGGGTTCGAGCGGATACACGGCTTGACCGTCCACGTTGAGCGGCAGTCCCGCGTTGGGGATGCACGAGACGGGCAGCGCGGCGTTTTCGCCGAGGATGCGGATTGGTTCGCGCATGTGTTCGGGTCCCGTCGAGCAGTTGAGACCGATGACGTCAATGCCCATGCCTTCGAGGATGGTCAGCGCGGCGTTGATGTCGGTGCCGAGCAGCATGCGTCCCGTCGTATCGAGCGTGACCTGAGCCTGAATCGGCAGCCAGACCTGAGTCTCCTCGAAGGCTTTGTGACAGCCGAGGATGGCGGCTTTGACTTCGAGGATGTCCTGCGAGGTTTCGATGAGCAGCAAGTCCACGCCGCCGCGAATCAGACCGACCGCCTGCTCGCGGAAAACGTCCACGAGTTCATCGAAGGAGATGTCGGAGAGTTCGGGGTCGTTGGTGGAGGGGAGTTTGCCCGAGGGACCGATGGAGCCGGCGACGAAGCGGGGGTGGGACTCACCCCCGTCCCCTCTCCCAATTTTGGGCGAAGGGTGCAGGGGAGAGGGCGGTTGCGAGTATTCATCCGCCAGCCTGCGCGCCAGCCGCGCCGCGGTTTCGTTGATCTCGATGACGCGATCCTGCAAGCCGTATTCCTTCATCGTGATGCGGTTGGAGCGGAAGGTGTTCGTCTCGATCACGTCCACGCCGACTTCGAGGAAGGAGCGATGGACTTTTTCCACGGCTTCGGGATACGAGATGACGAGGTAGTCGTTGCAGCCGTTGTATTGTTCGCCGCCGAAGTGTTCAGCGGTCAGGTTTTGCTTTTGCAGGCTGGTTCCCATCGCGCCGTCGAAGACGAGGACTTTCTTTTCGAGGGCGTCGAGGTAGCGGCGGTTGGTGTAGGTGCGCTTCATGTTGCTCCAGGGTTTCCGTTATGAAATTCTTGCTTCTTGCACGTCTTCCAGTGCAGGTGAGATGCAGACTTCCGAAGTCTCCTGCTCATTTCCAGGGATTTACAATTTCCACTTTTGCGTCTTCAAAATCGCTGGCGTTGCGCGTTACCAAAATCATCCCCTTTGCCAGCGCAGTCGCGGCAATGAGCGAGTCGATGGCGGGCATGGTTTTGCCGACAGATTCGAGCCGCGCGGTCAACGCGCCCCATTCGATGAGAACCTCTGTGTCCAAAGCGACAACATTCCCTTCAAAGCGGACAAGCAAATCATCTTTGAGCCAATTGTACAAGTCCGTTTTGCGGCGGGATCTGGGTAACTTCTCGATGCCTTTGACGATTTCGCCGATCGTAATGACGCTCAAATAAACGTCTTCGGGGTCGAGCAAATCCACATATTCAATCACTTTTGGGTTTGGTTTCTTCGAGACCAGTTCGGAGATTACGCAGGTATCCAGCAGAGCTTTCATGCTTTGAATCCTTTGCGCGGCAGGCTTTTATCGCGGGTCAGGTCAACGCCTGCCAGCGGAGAGGCTTTGAAGAATTCGGAGAGTTTGCCTTGCGACTTGCGGAGTTTTTCGTATTCGGTGTAGGAAACCACGACCACCGTTTTCTCGCCGTGCCGTGTGATGAGCTGCGGTCCCTGTTTGAGGGCGCGGGCAATGACTTCGCTCAGTTTGTTCTTCGCATCCTGAATTTGCCAGGTGTCGTTCATGGGCTGCTCCTTTCTGAAAATGTCCAGTCTGTCCAGATTTTACTTGCGCTGCGCGTCGGCGTCAACGAGCGCTGTTCTGTTGTTGTAAGGCGGTGTTTTTTTGCCAAGGCAGTTTCATCGAAACAGGGGGTTGCTTCGCTTTGCCCGCAATGACACAACACACGAAAATCGCCTCTCCAAAGCGAGAGGCGACACGCATGCGCATATCATCTCTCATCTCCCGGACAAATCGTCCGCCGAAATTGGCACCATCCTCAGTTATCAGTCATCAGTTTACAGTAATCAGTGACTGTTCACTGATCACTGACCACTGAGTACTGAGCGAGTGGTTGCCGAGGCGTCATCGGGTCGGTCCCTCAGCCTCTCTGGATGAGCAAATCCGTAAATTGTCCGCGTGTTATATCACGGCGCATCATGGATTGTCAATTGAAAAACGTCTGCCTGGTGATGATATAATCCCAACGCTTCAGGAGGTTCTATGCTCAAAATCGAGATTGTCTATTGCGCAGTCTGACACTACACCGGTCGAGCCGTTGGCTTGGCAGAAGAGTTGTTGAAACATTACGAGCATGTCATCGAATCCATCACGCTCGTGCCGTCGGATGGAGGGAAGTTCGAAGTAACCGTGAACGGTCAGTTGCTGTTCTCGAAATCCCAGTTACACCGTCACGCCGAACCCGGCGAAGTGCTGGGGCTGGTGAGAAAATTGGTTGGAGAATAGATATCTTCGTCATTGCGAGTGGCGTTTTGTCGCCACGAAGCAATCCCCTAATTTACGGGAGATTGCTTCGTCGCTCAATCCGTTTGCTCCTCGCAATGACTTAAAATTCGAGGTCACGAATGGCTAAAAAAGGACGCGTATTTTCAGGAGCAAGACCCACAGGGCGGCAGCATTTGGGCAACTATCTGGGCGCGATTCAGAACTATGTCGCGCTTCAGGACGACTACGATTGCATCTACTGCATCGTGGATGTCCACGCCCTCACCACGGTGGAGACCACGCAGGACTTGCGCAAAAACACCTTCGAAATGGCGCTGGATTGGCTGGCGGCGGGCATTCGCCCGGAGGAGTCAATCCTCTTTGTGCAGTCGCACGTCCCCGAAGTGATGGAATTGCACACCTATCTTTCGATGGTCACCGCGCTGGGCAAACTCACCGACCTGCCCACGTTCAAGGAAAAGGTGGCGCAGCAGCCCGATAACGTCAATTATGGTTTGCTGGGCTACCCCGTTCTGATGACTGCCGACATCGTCCTGTATAAAGCGGATATTGTCCCCGTCGGCGTGGATCAGGCGCCGCACATTGAGTTTGCGCGCGAAATCGTCCGCACGTTCAATTACCGTTACAACACGAAAGTGTTGGTCGAACCGCAGGTCAAACACACCGAAATACCCAAAGTGCTCGGCATTGACGGCAAAGCCAAGATGAGCAAAAGCCTCAACAATCACATCGAACTTGCCGCCACGCCGCAGGAGACCGCCGCCCGCGTCATGGAAATGGTCACCGACCCGGCGCGCATGAAGCGCACCGACCCGGGCAACCCCGATGTGTGCAACGTCTTCTCGATGCACAAAATCTTTTCTCCCGCCGAAGAGGTGGAGATGATCAACCGTGAATGCCGCGCGGCGGGCATCGGCTGTGTGGATTGCAAAAAACGATTCGCGGCAAACCTCAACCGGCATCTCGAACCCTTCCGCGCCAAACGCGCCGAACTCGCCTCCCAACCGGACCTGGTGAAGGATGTCCTGAACGACGGAGCCAAACGCGCCCGAGTCATTGCGCAGAAAACCATGGAAGAAGTGAGGGAAGCAATCCAACTGCCATAGCGTCTGATATGCAAACATCCGAAAGAAGGCGGCTGTGCCGCAGATGGGAGCGTTTCTATGATCGGACGTTTCAGGTTGGAGGCGGTTTTCGTTTTTGTGGCACTATTGCTCTGGTCCTGCGCGCCGCCCACGCCCGCCTCACCCGTTGATGACGAATTCGAAGCGGCGGTGGCGCAGGCGCAAAGTACGCTGGAGACGGTGCGGCAGGCGCTTCTTTCCCCCAAGCCTTCCTATGTCTATATCGGCTTGAAGATACGCGTTCACGGCGATTCCACGTTTGAAGACATCTGGACCGAACCTGTGGATTTTTACGACGGCGCTTTTTCCACCCAAATGGTTGAAGGAGTGACCGTTTCGCAGGGCTACCATCCAAACAATCTGGTGCGCGTACCCGTCAAGGATGTCATTGACTGGATGATTGTCGAAGAAGACGGTACGTTGATTGGCGGCTACACCATCCGCCTTGCATACAAGAACATGACCCCTGAGGAGCGGGAGGAATTTCTCCGTATCACCGGCTACAAAGCCGAGTCTTTGCTCAAAGAGGAGTAAACGGCAGCCAGCATGCGCGCACTGATTCAAAGAGTCTCGAAAGCCAGCGTGACCGTGGAAGACAGGGTCATCTCACAAATTGGAAAGGGCATGGTTGTTTTGCTTGGCGTCGGTCATGGCGATGGGGAGGAGCAGGTGCGCTTTCTTGCAGAGAAAACCGCCAACCTGCGGATTTTCGAAGATGAACAGGGAAAGACCAACCTTTCCGTGCTGGATGTGAAAGGGGAGGCGATTGTTGTATCCCAATTTACCCTGTATGCAGATACCAGAAAGGGACGCCGCCCCTCCTTCACTGAAGCCGCTCTGCCCGAAGTTGCCGAACCCCTGGTGGGTCGTTTCGTCGAACTCTTGCGCGGTTATGGCGTCCCAACCCAAAGCGGTCAATTCGGCGCACACATGCTGGTCGAGATTCACAACGACGGACCCGTGACGATCTGGCTCGAAAAATGAAAAAGCCCAACGCACTTCAGAAACTCATCCATCGCATTGTGATGTGGAAACCGGTCACCGCATTTTTTGCCCCCAGACTGCATCGAATTGACAAACTTGCGCTCAAGTTGAGCAGGAACCGCTTTACCGTTTCCCAACTTGCGGGCTGGACCATCATCCAATTGACCACCGTCGGCGCAAAGTCGAAGTTGCCGCGCACCACACCGTTGATTGGAGTGCTGAATGGGGAAAAGATTGCGCTGATCGCTTCCAGTTTTGGGCGCGCGCACAACCCGGGCTGGTATTACAACCTCAAGGCGCATCCCGCGTGTGAGGCGTTCGTTCGCGGACGGCTGGAGAAATACAAGGCTCGTGAAATCGAGGGGGAGGAATATCAGCGTTACTGGCAGATGGCTGTAGCGCTTTATGCCGGCTACGAGAAATACAGGGAGCGCGCCGCCCCGCGGCGGATTCCCATCATGCTGTTGGAGCCGTCAAACTAAAGGCGGGATTCCACAACACGGCATCCGCCTGCACCGCCAGCGCGCCGGCTGAAAGCATTGCGCCGGCGTTTTCTTTTGTCCACACCCCGCCTGCGCCGATGATGGGAAGTCCCAGTTTCGCGGCGTTGTGGACGGTTTCGAGCGTTTGGGGGAAAAGCGATGCGCCAAAGAGTCTTCCCGTGATCAGCCGCTCGGTCATCAGTGCGCCGCGGGGCGATGCAATGCTGATGGCGTCTGCGCCAAGTTCAACGAGGCGCGGTCCCAAACTCAACACCTGTTCGATGGGCAGGCAAAAGATGAGCGGCAGTTCACCCAAACACATTTCGAGCGTCAGCAGAATGATGTCATCTGCCAGCAGGGGCGCAAAGCCGAGTTCCACCGCCATCACGTTTTCGATTTCCTCCAGCATCCGCACCATGATCTGGGTCTCTTCGGGGCGGTCTGCCATCAGGTGGACGATGACGGGCAGTTCGGATTTATTCCACTTTGCGGCGTATTTTCGGATGCCGGCGCTCAGACCGGGATTCGGCAAGCCCGTGTGCAGCAGGAATCCGCCGGGGAAGGGGAGCAAAGCCGGTTGGGCAGCCGGCAGGCGCGGGCGCAGAGAGAACGGGTTGGTCACAAACGCGCCGAACCCCTTTAGACTTCCGAAGTCTTCGAGACTTCGGAAGTCTGGCGCGAATCCCAACGATCCCGCCGCGTTCATCAACGGCTTGCTGAAGTACAGATCGCGTTTCATTTGCTCGTGCCGAAAAAACAACCCCTCTCCCGGCGGGAGAGGGGCGGGGATTATGCTGTTTCCATCAAGCCCATGGCTTGCAGCATCTCTTCATTGCTGTCGAACTTGAAGGCTTCGAGCCCGCGTTTTTGGGCTTCTGCCGCCTCTGCCGCTTCCAGTTTGCGGATGTCGTCCTTCGTGACGACCGGCTTGCCCAGGCTTCGGATGCGCTCGAACAGCGCATCCATGTTCACCTCGACGGGCTGTTTTGCCTGCAAATACTGCCAGACCGCTTTCGCCGCGTTGGTGCCGTCCTTGCGGGCGTAGCCCACCAGCCCCGAACTGGCTTTGCGCGACCAGCCGCCCACGAACACATCCTCGAAGGGCGTTTCGAAGGAGTTGCCTTCGATGGGGAAGCGGGGATTCTGGTTCTTGACGAACTCGTTCCACTCCACCGGCAGACCGAACGATTCGTCCACTTTATCGCCGATGGCGAAGATGACCGTTTCGACCTCAATCCGACGCTTGTTTCCTGTTCCCCTGGCTTTTGTCTCCCCGTCTTTTTCGACGAGGATGTTGTCCTCGATCTCCACCGCCGTCAGGTTTCCCTCGGCGTCTCCGAACATTTGCACGGGCGAGGCGAGAAACTCGAAGCGGAAGCGCGTGTCGGAGACTTTGGGCAGGGCTTTGGGCAGGGCTTCCAGAATCGCGGCGCGGGCAGCCGCCGGGTCCTGATGAACCGCCTGCATGATGGGCGTCACGCGTTGAATCTCGGCATCCAGCGCTTCCACGTCGAGGTTGGCGATGACGTATTCCATTTCCTTTTTATCGAACTTGACCTCCGCCGGTCCGCGCCGCACGATGGCGATGACCTCCTCCACCTTCTGCTCGCGGATGAGGTAATGGGCGATGTCAATCATCACATTGCCTGCGCCAACCACCGCACAGCGTTTGCCGAAGCGGAATTGCTTCTGGCTGTAGGGCGGCAGTTGATTGTAGTAGTAGACAACATCCTTGGCGTGATAGACGCCGGTCAGGTGTTCGCCGGGCAAGCCCAGCCACTTGGTTCCCTGGGCGCCGGCGGTGACGAGGATCGCCTGAAAGCCGAGCGCGCGCAGGTCGTTGAGGGTCAGATCGCCCTGTTCGCCAATGGTGACGTTGCCGAAGTATTCCACGTTGGGCAAATCCAGCACCTGACGGAATTGCTTGCGCAAGCCGTTCTTCATGGTGTGTTTGTTGGGGTAGATGCCGTATTCTGCCAGTCCGCCGGGTTTGATGTCTCGGTTGAAGACGGCAACGCGCACGCCTTGATTGGCGAGTTCGCGCGCGCCGAATAATCCTGCGGGTCCTGCGCCGACGACGGCGACGAAGTATTGGTTGGTCACAGTGCCTCCTTGAATGTGGCGATTATTTTTGGATAAAAACTGTCAGATTATAGTCTCAATGCTAGACCTTCACAAGCGAAAATGGTTACAAGACGAGGGTTTTCTCA
>DAOUBY010000043.1:0-16996 GCA_034432325.1 Anaerolineales bacterium | reverse complement strand
CAAAGGAATTCCGAAAGAGGAAATTCAAAATCCTGGAATTTGGCGCAAGATAATGTCAAGAAACTTCGTGGCGTTTGTATTCACCGTGCTTGAAAAAGGTTTTTGCAGCGGGGTCAACAAATAAATGCCGCAACCGCACATAGTTGGCGTTAGAGAACGCTCAGTACGCTCCCAAAAATGGGCGCGTAGGAGAACGCGCCCTACGCATGGTAGATGTCTTGCGCCACCGCGTAAGGTGAGTTATTGAATCATGAGCCAGCGATATTGAAAGGGCGCAAGGGTGAGCGCGCCGCCTGTCAGGTGTTCGCCGTTGAGGAGGTCGGTTCCGCTATGAGCGATCTTCGCTTCCACCGGCTGGTCGGAAAGGTTTTGCAGGATCAGCAGGGTTTCGTCGCCGCAGGTTCGCTGGTAGGCGGCGACTGCGGTGGTTCCCGCATCCACCCAGGCAAAACCGCCCCGCCCAAAGGCGCGATGTTTCTTTCGGATGGCGATCATGTTTTGGATGGCGTGCCACAATGAGCCTCCTTCGCGCATCTGCGCTTCGACGTTGACCCGCGCCGGTCGGTACGCTTCGTCTTCGATCAAGGGGCTGTACCAGGACTCTTTCGGCGCTTCGGAAAATCCGGCATCTGTTTCTGCGTTCCATTGCATCGGCGTGCGGACGCCGTTGCGGTCGTGGAGCCAGATGTTATCGCCCATGCCGATTTCGTCGCCGTAGTAGATGATGGGGGAGCCGGGCAGGGTGAAGAGGAGCGAGTATGCCAGTTCGATTTTTCGGCGGTCGTTGTCGAGCAGGGGGGCGAGGCGGCGGCGGATGCCGAGGTTGAGTTTCATGCGCGGGTCGGGGGCGTACTGCTGCCACATCCACTGGCGTTCTTCGGGGGTGACCATTTCGAGGGTCAGTTCATCGTGGTTGCGGAGGAAGATGCACCACTGGCAATTTTCGGGAATGGGCGGGGTGCGGTTGATGATTTCCACCATATCGTCCACGCGTCCCTTTTTGAGCGACATGTAGATGCGCGGCATGATGGGGAAGTGGAAGCCCATGTGAAATTCGTCGCCGTCGCCGAAGTAGGGGCGCACGTCTTCGGGCAATTGGTTCGCTTCGCAGAGCAGGATGCGCCCGGGGTAGTTCTTTTCGATGAAGGCGCGCAGTTTTTTGAGGTAGGCATGGGTTTCGGGCAGGTTTTCGCAGTTGGTGCCTTCGCGCTCGAAGAGGTAGGGTACGGCGTCGGCGCGGAAGCCGTCAATGCCCAGGTCCAGCCAGAAGCGCGCCACGTTGAGCATTTCCTCCTGCACGGCGGGGTTGTCGTAGTTCAGGTCGGGCTGGCTGGCGTAGAAGCGGTGCCAGTAGAATTGCCCAGCCTGTTCGTCCCAGGTCCAGTTGGAGGGTTCGGTGTCGAGGAAGATGATGCGGGCGTCTTTGTATTTCTGGTCGGTGTCGCTCCAGACGTAGTAGTTTCGGTAGGGGGAGTTTCGGTCGGCGCGGGCAGCCTGGAACCAGGGATGCTGATCGGAGGTGTGATTCAGCACGAGGTCCATGATGATGCGGATGCCGCGCGTGTGCGCTTCGCCGAGGAGGGCTTGGAAGTCTTCCAGTGAGCCGAAGGTTTCGGCGATGTTGTAGAAATCCGAAATGTCGTAGCCGTCGTCTTTGAGCGGGGAGGGGTAGAGGGGCATCAGCCAGAGGCAATCCACGCCGAGGGTTTGGAGGTAGTCGAGTTTTTGGGTGAGACCGCGCAGGTCGCCGTGACCGTCGCCGTTGCTGTCTTTGAAGGCGCGCACGTAAACTTGATAGAAGACTGCGTCTTTGTACCAGAGAGGTTGATGGTCCATTTTTGTTTTCGGTGAGGTGTGAATGTGATCAGGAGGGCGGTATCTCGATTGTTGGGTAAAAGTGGCGCGAGATTCATTCCGCGGTACGAATTGACACAACTTTTGGCATGCAGCCGATCAGGCGCGTGAGCCGCGAAAAAGCAGGAGGAGGGTAATGCCCGTCCATGCGCCGGGCAGTGCGCCGGAGGTGAGCAAGCCCGGCAGGAGGGTCAAGCCTGTGGTCCAGCCGATGAGGCTCATGACGATCCACCAGCCCGCCCAGCGGACTTCCTTTTTGAGGATGAGCCATTGCGGGATGCCGGCGGAGAGTCCCATCAGCGGACCGAGCAGAATGCCCAGTCGGGAAAAGAAGAGGACGAATAGAATGTATCCGCCGAGCCAGCCGGCGGCGCTGAAAATTCCCCAGCGCCAGGCGTTACGGATGCGTCCATGCAGGACTGCCCATTGAAGGGCGGCGATGGCGGCTCCGGCAGTGACGATGGGAATGCCCTCGAAGAGGAGGTTTCCGATGACCCAGCCGGCAGTGGACGCCATGATCCAGTAGAACCAGAGCGCCCAGTCCATCGGATGCGGTTATCCTTTCACCGAGCCTGCCAGCAAACCGCGCACGAAGTAGCGCTGCAGCCCGAAGAAGACCGCCAGCGGGAGGAGCATGGAAACGAAGGCGCCGGCAGTGAGCAGGTGCCAGTCCTGTCCGCGTGCGCCGACGATTGCCGCCATGCGCTGGGTGACCAGTTCGAACTCGGGGTTGCCTCCCAAAAAGATCAACGCCACCAGGTAATCGTTCCACACCCACAGGAACTGGAAAATGGCGAAGGAGGCGAGCGCTGGAAGGGAAAGGGGCAGGATGAGCCGTGTGAATACGGTGAAATGGGATGCGCCGTCAATGAACGCGGATTCGAGAATGTCGCGCGGCAGGGAACTGATGTAGTTGTAGAGCAGGTAGGTTGCGAGCGCCAGCCCAAAACCCGTGTGCGCGAGCCAGATTGCGAGGAAGGTGCCGTTCAGGTTCAGCACACGATAGTCCCGCAGGATGGGGACGAGGGCAATTTGAAGCGGTACGACCAGGAGCGCCACCACCATGATGAACATGGTGCGCCGCCCGGGGAAGTTCATCCACGCGAAGGCATAGGCGGCGAATGCGGCAATTAGAATGGGGATGACGGTGGAGGGAACGGTAACCGCCAGACTGTTGAGGAAGGCGCCAGACATGTTGTCGCCGGGAACGACTTCGACCGTGCCGTCTGGCTTGGTGAATTGGAAGTTCTGTCCGCCGAGCACCTGGCGGTAGTTGTCGAGCGTGAAATTCCACGAGACGGTCCAGACTTGTTCCTCGACCTGGATTCGCCCAAGACGCTTGTTGCCAAGCCAGCGCAGGCGTTTGCCATCCGGCGTGCTGACGCCTGCCCGGAATTCTTCGAAGGTGCCGCTGACGCCTTCCACTTCCATGATGCCATCGGGGTTCAGCCCGGCGGCAACGGGGTCAATTTCGCGGGTGACCTTCCACTCGCGGTGAGGGAGGACATTCCACCAGCCGGATACAGCAATGTCGTTTCGGTTGCGGAACGAGGAGACGAAAATCCCCAGGGTTGGGATGGTCCACAGGATGACGAGCAGCAGGAGCGTTCCGTTGACGAACAGACTGCCGAGCAGTTTTTGTCTTTTTCCGCTGTTCATTAGAAAGCCTCCCGTTCTCTGAATTGTTTCAGGTTGTAGTACATCACCGGAATGACGGCAATCAGCAGGATGATGGCGATGGCGGCGCCAAAGCCGGAGTTGCGGTTGGTAAACGCCTGACGATAAAACTGGGTGGCGATGACATGGGTGCCGAATTGTCCGCCCGTCATCACCCAGACCACGTCGAATATCTTCAAGGTGAAGATGACAACCGTCGTCCAGACCGAAATGATGGTGCCGCGAATGGACGGTATCATGATTTGAAAGAAAATCTGGAATTCGTTTGCTCCGTCAATGCGGCTGGCTTCCAGGATTTCTTCGGGGATGCCCTTCAATGCGGCGGAGAAAAGTACCATTGCATAGCCGGCTTGCAGCCAGACCACAATGACAATCAGGAACAGGTTGTTCCAGGGGGAGATCGCCACCCACTGGGGCCAGGCTTGCGGCTGCCCTCCCAAACTTGTGACTATGGCGTTCAATAACCCGACCTGCGGCTGACCGGCGGGACGATACTCGTAGATAAAGTTCCAGATGATGCTGGCGCCCACAAATGAAATTGCCATGGGCAAAAAGATGAGCGACTTTGCCGCTTTTTCGATGCGGCTGCGATCCGCCAGCACGGCAATGATCAATCCAAAAATGACCGAAAACGTGCTTCCAAAGATAATCCACAGCAGGTTGTTGCGGAACGCTTCCCGCATCAGGCTCTCGGTGAAAACCGCCTTGTAGTTGCTCAAACCCACGAAGGAATCGCTTGCCAGTTGCTGGAAAATGTTGAGACCTGCCGGAGGTCCATTGCGGTCGAACAGGCTGATCCAAAATGTGCGCAGGGTGGGAATGGCAAGATACCAGGCAAGAATCGCCATGGCGGGACCCACGAACACAAAAGGCAGCAGGCGGCTTCGCCAGGCGTCGGGCAGGCGTTCGACGATGTCGTTGAAGACCCAATACAGAACCGCCACGCCGCCCACGCCCCACAGGATGGCAACCAGCGCAATGACGCCTCGCGGGGCGCTGCTATCCCGCAAAAAAATGAAGCCCAAATAAAGCACGTAAAAGGCAATGAACGGAATGCCCGCCGCCAAAATCATCCGTCCGAGCAGCGAGACGAAAGCGGTTCCCAGCGATGGTTTTTGCGGGTTTGTATCTTTTATGGATGCCATAACCTGCTCCTTGTGGGTGGGTTGGATTACGTCAGCCGTTCCTGAAAACTTTCATGACAGTGCAAAACCGCAGGGGGCAAATGGATGCGGCAACTACTGTGCCGTATTTTATAAGGGTGGACGGCAATCGCCGTCCACCCTGACTGAAACTATTTGAAGGACGCTATTTGGGCCAGGAGGCGTCAATTGCCTTCATGGCTGTATCCAGGTCTTCCGAGCCGGCGACGTAACTGGTGATGTGCTCCCAGAACGAGCCTGCGCCGACTTCACCCGGCATGAGGTCCGAACCGTCGAAGCGGAAGCTGGTTGCCTGCGCAACGAGTTCAGCGATGCCGCGTTCCAATTCTACACCATACATATCCGGGGTGGCAGTCTTATGCGCCGCGAGAGCGCCGCCGCCTTCGAGCCAGCCGCTCGCAGATTGCGGAACGGTGAAGTATTCCATCAGCGCGCGCACTTCGGGACGGTCGTTGAACATGACCATCACATCGCCAGCCACGAGGAACGGCTTGCCGTAGGCGGGGTCAACCGGCGGCAGGTAGAAGAAGCCATAGTCCACGCCGGGCACAACGCCGGAGGGGAAGAAGCCGGTGATGAAGTTGCCCTGCTTGTGCATCCAGCACTGAGGCGGATCCTGGAACATGGGCGCGGGGGAATCGCCGAAGAAGGTGGAAACGATGGAAGAGCGCCCGCCGAAGACGTAGGAGTCATTGAACCAGATTTGGCTCCAGGTTTCGATGGCTTTCTTCACTTCGGGAGAGTCGAAGGGCAGTTCGCCTGCCACCCACTTGTCGTAGTTCTCCAGCGAGGTGGTGCGCAGCATCATTTCCTCGGTCCAGTCAGTGGCGGGCCAGCCGGTGGCTGCGCCAGATTCGATGCCGATGCACCAGGCGGTATCGCCGTCATCGGCGATCTGCTGGGTCAGCGCGAGCAGGTCATCCCAGGTTTCGGGGATTTGGTAGCCGGCGGCATCCCAGGCTTTCTTGGGATACCAGACGAGGCTCTTGCCGTTGAAGCGGTGGAACACACCCGCCTCCACGCCGTTGATGGTTGCCATGTCGCGCCAGCTCTGATTGTATTGGCGGCTCAACCATTCTTCCGACATGAAGGAGCGCACGTCCACAACTTTTCCAGCCGCCACATATTGGGCTGCCTTACCCGGCTGCGGGAAGTCTGCAATGTCGGGGGCGTCACCGGCGTCCACGCGCACCGAAATGGTGGCTTCGAATTCTTTGTTGCCGATGTAGTTGACCTTGATACCGGTTAATTCCTCGAATTTGGCGACCGACTGTTTCATCTTGATGCCGTCGGGGTCGTTGCCTTCGAAAGCGCCATCCACGGTCACGGTGGCGCCTTTGTAGGTGCCTTTCAGGGCTTCCTCGAGAGCGCCGCCCGGCATGACATCAAAGCCAACTTCGGGCATGGCGGGTTCTTCGGTCGGCGCAGGTTGTTCGGGTTGTGAAGGCTGCGAAGACTGTGTGGGCTGTTCGGGCTGAGATGGCGCCGGGGTGGCGGTGGCTTTGCCGCCGCATGCCGCCAGCAGCATGGAAGCCGTCAACAGCAGGCTCAAAACGATGAGCAAACGTGATTTATTCATATTCTCCTCTTTTTCATTTGTTTCATTAGGCTTCGATTGACAGGTAAAGTGAATGGATTATCTTGGTTGTCTCTTGCAGGCGCACCTCCTTTATAAATTTCAGCAGATATCATTGAATCGCCTTGCACGATTTGCGAACAATGAGTTCTGTTTCCAAAATGACATGATGATTTCCCCAACTTTCCTTTTCCCGAATCAAATTCACCAGCAGGCTGCAGGCATGTTGGGCGAGCGACTCGGCAGGGAGCCGTATGGTGGTGAGCGGCGGGTCGGAATACATTGCCCAGGGAATGTCGTCGAAACCAATCAAAGAAACATCGTCTGGAATCCGCAGCCCGGCTTCGCGCAGGGCGGCTTTGGCGCCGATTGCCACATTGTCGCTGGCAACGAATGCCGCGGTAAATCTCTCGCCGCTTCCCAACAGCGACTTCATACAACGGTAACCGCTCTCCGGGTCGAAATCGGCATAACAGACCAGCCGTTCGTTGACCGGCGCGCCCGCTTTTGCCATCGCATTCCGAAATCCCTGCACCCGTTCGGGGGCGGCAGTGTATTCCGGCGGCGCATTCGAAATGCAGGCAATCTCCCGGTGCCCAAGGTCAAGGAGGTAGGAAACCGCCTTCTCTGCCGCCTGAACGTTGTCCACATCCACAAAGGGAAGCGTCGAACCAGCCACGCTTCCCATCAACACCGTGGGGATGTCTGCGCTTTCGAGCGCCTTGATTGCCGAGTCGTTCAGGCGGGGGGTGGAAAGGATCATCCCGTCAATCCGCTTGGCGCGCGCCAGTTCGAAATACGCCGATTCCTGATGCTCTGTCTCCACCCAGTCAACCAGAATGCGAATGTTGTGTTGTTTGGCGGTCGTCAAAAGCCCGCTGATGATTTTGGGAAGAAATGCGTCGGTGGCAATGTGATGATGCGTACGCGTCAAAACCAGACCGATTGCCTTTGTGCGCCGGCTGACGAGCGCCTGCGCCATGGCATCGGGAACATACCCCAGTTCGTTCGCCGCCTGGATGACCTTTTGACGCGTCTCCTGACTGATCTGAATCCCCTGAACGTTGTTCAGTACCAGCGACACAGTCGTGCGGGAAACGCCAGCCAGTTTTGCCACATCCCGGCTTGTTACACGGTTGCGGTGCAAAGGGAGTTCCTTTCCTACTAACACGTGTTACTAACTCGTGTTAGTAGTTTAGCATTTTTCGGGCTGTTTTGTCAACTCCCTTTCCAAATTTTAAGACGCCTCTGTGCTCGAAATTACCAACCCAGCCCCAATCAGCAAGCCTCCCAGCAAAAACATGGGCGTAATGTGTTCCCCTAAAAACCACCATCCTAACAGCGTGCCGACCACCGGTTGGGCAAAGAACGTCAACGAAGCCGCCGCCGCTGGCAGGGTGGCAAACGCATAATTCCACAGGAACATGGCGAGCGCAGTGGAAATAACCCCCAAAAACAGAATCCCCCAAATCACCCCGCTGGTGATTTCGCCAATTCCCTGCCGACCCAACTCAAAAGCGCCGAATAAAACGCTCGAAGGAATGCCCCCTGCCAGCATCACCGCACTGGAGGCAATCAGGTCTGCAGAGTGCGCAACTTTCCTCACCAGCACCGAATACAAAGCCCACGTCAGCGCGGCGGCAAGCAGACTCAGATTGCCCAAAAACAACGACGACGAAAGGTCCGCCGTGCGCGGGTCAATGACCGCCGCCACACCCAGCGTCGAAACCGCCAACGCAAAAATGCCGCGCCAGGTTGCCCTTTCGCCGAGCAGATACGGCGCAAACAGCAGGACAAACGCCGGCGTGACGGAAGTCACCAGCGCCCCGTTCGACGCTGTGGATAGCTTCGTCCCAACGAACTGGAAGCCCAGCGAGATTCCGTACCCCACAATGCCGACGAGAAAACTATCCCGCATCTGCCGTGACGTGAGCCGGCTGCGCCTCACAAACAGCATCACCGTCCCGAGCGTTACCGCCCCCAAAATCAGACGGATGGCAAGCAGACTGAACGGCGGGATGACCTCCAGCACCACCTTGCTGACCACGTACATCCCGCCCCAAATGGAAGCGGCGGTCAAGCCGCTGACGAGACCGATGAGCGTTTTGTTTTTCATAGAGCGGGGATTATACCCGCGGGGAGCGCTTACTCATAAGACCTGCCCTGCCTGCTTCGTTTGATTTCTCCGCGCTGTTTCTTTTCCTTGAGACGTTTTTCCCGCGAGGCGGCGGTGGGTTTGGTCTTTCGGCGCGGCTTGGGCGGCGCGGCGGCTTTCTGCAGGAGCGCCGCAAAGCGGCGCAGGGCGTCGGCGCGGTTTGCCTCCTGCGTGCGGAAGCGGCGCGCCTCGAGGACGAGCACGCCGTCAGCGTTGACGCGCTTTCCCGCAAGGCGGAGCAGGCGTCCCTTTAAGTCCGAAGCGAGCGAAGGCGAGTGGACCACGTCGAAGCGCAGCTGCACCGCCGTCGCCACCTTGTTGACGTTCTGTCCCCCCGGTCCCGACGCGCGGATGTAGTCGAATTGCAGTTCGCGTTCATCCAGTTGAAGAGTGGGCGTGATTTCGAGCATGGCGGCAGTATACCCCCTCCGCCGTTAAAGCGCCGCCTCCCCCAAAATCATTGATTTTGGGGGAGGCGGGGTGGGGGTCAAAACATCAAGCCGTTGATTTTGTCGAGCAGTTCGGGCGCAGGGCGCAGGTCTGGCTCGGTGAGGCGGTTGAGGGGCGTATCCACCAGATTGAAGGTGTCGTCCAGCGTCGGTTTTTCGGTGTTGACGTAAATCAAACCGGTGAGGAGCCAGTCGTTGCGCTGGGCTTCTTCCAAAACGCGCATTGCCTGAAAACGGTCGGTTGGGTCGTATCCTTTTTCGAGATTCTTGAGGATGACAATCGAGCCGTCGTGCATTGCCACTTCGCGCACTTCGCCTTCCTGCAATTCCTGTTCGAGGATGATTTCACTGCGCGGGGCGATGTAGGTGATGTCGTGCAGGGGTTCTTCGTGATCCTTGCCCCAGGTGTAGGAGTGGTAGGCGTTCGTCTGATTATTGAAGGTGACGCACGGGCTGATGATGTCGAGCACGGCAATGCCGCGGTGGGCGAAGGCGGCTTTGAGCAGTTCCTTCACCTGTTTGGGGTTGCCCGCAAACGAACGCGCCACGAAGGTGGCATTCGAAGCAAGCGCCTCCATACAGATGTCCACCGGCATGTAGGGGTTGGTGCCTTGCTTTTTGAGTGAGAGACCCTTCTCGGCGGTGGCGGAGAACTGCCCTTTGGTGAGCCCATACACGCCGTTATTTTCCACAATGTAAACCATGTTCACGTTGCGGCGCATGATGTGCTTGAACTGTCCCATGCCGATGCTGGCGGTATCGCCGTCGCCCGAAACGCCGATGCCCTTCAGGGTGCGGTCGCCGAAGAGCGCGCCCGTGGCGATGGACGGCATGCGTCCGTGCAGGCTGTTGAAGCCGAACGAACGGTTCATGAAATACGTGGGGCTTTTGCTCGAACAGCCGATGCCGCTGAACTTGACCACCCGCTCGGGCATCACGTTCAATTCGTACATGGCAGTGATGATCTGGTTCGAGATGGAATTGTGACCGCAGCCCTGGCAAAGCGTGGTGGGGTTGCCGCGGTAATCGTTCTTGGTCAGTCCAGCCAGGTTCACGTTGGCGGATGCGCCCGCCATAGGGAGAGGTTGTGTCATGGGATAAAACTCCTTTCGCTCTTACTTCTTCCTGCTGGAGGTTTTCTTTGCAGGGGATTTTGCAACGCTTTTCTTCTTAGCGGACGACTTCGCCGCTTCTTTCCTGACCTTGCTGCTGCGCGCCGTCGCTTTGGCTTTTGCCTTGGCTGGAGCCTGCTTCGCCTCATACTTTGCCAGGATGCCTTCGCGCACCCATTTGGCGGAGGCGGGCATGCCGTCGCCATACGCCACCGGCTTGAGCCGCGTGGCGTACTGCGGATACTCGATGGTCAGGAGCTGATGCATCTGCCCGTCGCGGTTCATCTCGACGACGAAAATCTGCTCGTGCCGGGCGAGGAACTCTCCCACTTCTTTTGTGAAGGGCAGGGCGCGGATGCGCAGGAAATCGGCTTTGAGTCCGCGCTCCGTCTCCAACTGGTGCATGGTTTCGAGGATGGCGGCTTCCGTGGAGCCGTAGCCGATGATGCCGATGGTCGCGCCCTTCGTTTCGCGCAGCGCCGGCGCCGGCACATATTGACGCGCCGTCTCGTACTTGCGCTTCAGGCGCTCCATGTTGTTGTACCAGACGTGCGCCTCTTCGCTGTAGCGGGCATGCTCGTCGTGACCGGTGCCGCGCGTGAAATATGCGCTCATGGGATGCTGGTTGCCCGGTAACGTGCGGTAGGGAATGCCGTCGCCGTCCGTGTCGAGGTAACGCGCCCAGTTGCCTTTGAGTTCCTCGAGGTCCTTTTCCCAAAGTACCTTGCCGCGATCCATGGGCTGGTCGGGGTATTGGAACGGCTTGCTCATCCACTGATTCATGCCCATGTCCAGGTCGCTTAGCACAAAGACCGGGGTCTGCAGGCGTTCGGCAATGTCGAAGGCTTTCCAGCCATACTCGAAGCACTCGTACACATCGCCGGGCAGCAGGATGACCGCCTGCGTGTCGCCATGCCCCATGAAGTTGACAAAGGTCAGGTCGCCCTGCGAGGTACGGGTGGGCAGACCCGTGCTGGGACCGATGCGCTGAACGTCCCAAATCACCACCGGCACTTCGGCAAAATATGCCAGCCCGGCAAATTCCGTCATCAGGCTCAAGCCGGGACCGGAGGTGGAGGTCATCGCACGAAGACCGCTCCAGCCGGCGCCGATTGCCATGCCGATTGCCGCCAGTTCGTCCTCCGCCTGTACCACTGCGTAGGTATGTTTGCCGTCTTCCCGCTTGCGGAGCATGGGGAAGTAATCGTTCAGCGCTTCGGCAAGGGAGGATGCGGGAGTGATGGGATACCACGCTGCAAACTGCAAGCCGCCGAAGATGGAGCCGATTGCCGCGGCGGTGTTGCCGTCTGCCATGATCATGCCGTGGGTCTTTTCCATCGGTTCGAGGTGGAAGGGGTCTTTCTTTTCCAGGTT
The DNA here is from genome assembly GCA_034432325.1 of Anaerolineales bacterium. Lineage (GTDB taxonomy): Bacteria > Chloroflexota > Anaerolineae > Anaerolineales > Villigracilaceae > Defluviilinea. Next base: position 5,636 of record DAOUBY010000043.1, on the reverse strand, counting down.
TGCCTTTGCCCATTCTGCGCCCGCGCGCACCGCGCCCAGGTTCATGGCAATCGGCTTTTGCTTGCCTTTGAAGTGAAATTCGAGCGCGGCTTCGATCTTTTCGATGTCAATGCCGATCATCTGCGCCAGCACGCCAACATAAACCATGTTCCCCACCAGGTCGCGGAAATCGGCTGGCACGTTGGGGTCTTCGCGCACGATCTTTTTGACCGGCATGGGGTACACGGCGATGTCGGTGCGGTTGATGGGCAGTTTGATGTCGTCGGCGTAGAAAAAGGCTCCGCCCGGCGCAACAGACGCCAGGTCCCGCATGAACGAATCGGGGTTCATGGCAATGACGATTTCGTTGACCTCGCGGCGCGCGGTGAATCCATCCTTGCTGACGCGGATGGTGTACCAGGTGGGCAATCCCTGAATGTTGGAGGGGAAGAGGTTCTTGCCCGAGACCGGCACGCCCATCTTGAAGATGGCGCGCAGGATGGTGTTGTTGGCGGTGGAACTGCCGGAGCCGTTCTTGGTGCCAACAATGATCGAGAAGTCGTTTACGATTTTGTTCATAGTGCTCCTGAATAAAATTGCCGCGCGGAGGGAATCCCGCTGCGGCATGGGTTATGGTCTTTGGTAGAGGAGGTCGGTATGCGCAATCAACGCGCGATACCCTTCCTCGTAGTTGCCGTTGCAAATTGCTTCCACCATCTGCTGGTGGTAGCGCCAGACTTCCTGCAGATATTCGTACCCGCCGGTGAACACATTCAAGCCGACGGTTTCGTAGGCGTCCCAGTAGGCTTCCAGGATGCCGGTCACGAACGGATTCTCGAGGCGGCGGTAAATCAAAAGATGCAGGGCGCGGTGTTCCTCATGCGGAACGCGAATAGGCGACCCCTGCAGTTTTTCGAAGGCCCGCGCGATGAGGCTGCGCAATTCGGTTTTATCTTCTTCGGTGAGTTTGCGAACCGCCTCATCCCAGAAGGCGGCTTCGACATGGTTGCGTAATTCGGAGTATTTGCGGAAGTGTTCGCTGTTGAGCGCCAGGGCATAGCCGAGGCTTTGACGTATCGCCGGCGTAAAGGAATATTCCCGCCGCCTCGTTCCCAGCCGCGGCTTGACTTCGACCAGCCCGAGCGCGCGCGCCACTTCGAGTTGTTCCCGCAAACTGGCAATGCTCACGCCCAGTTCCTCGCTCAACTTTTTCAGAGGCGGAAGTCCGTCTTTTACCTCTTCGTGGGCGGCAAGGTAACGGAGGAATTCGGAAATTTCGGGGGAGGTCCGGTCGCGGGTTGCCATAGTTAGGATTAATCAGATAAATCAGAGTATATGACGTTTTTTTGTGCAAGTCAAGGATGGGGAAATGCTCCGTTGCGAGGATGTCATTGCGAGTGGCGCCTCGCGCCGCGAAGCAATCCGAATGCCTGCCAGGAGACTGCTTCGTCGGCTTTCAGCCTCCTCGCAGTGACATGGAACGATGTTTGCGACAAAGCAATTGGGAAAAGAAAACTGGCGAAGTTTTGCAACATTCGCCAGTTTTCGGGTCCTTCGGTTTTATCTTTTATGCGGCGGCAGGCTTGCGGAACCAGGTCTTCCACTCGCGGTTTTCCCACAGCACGAGGATGGGAGCGGCGATGAAGATGGACGAGTATGTTCCGCTCAGCAGACCGATGAGCAGGATGCCGGCAAATTCGCGCAGGGTGATGCCGCCGAACATGGCAAGCGCCAGCAGGAGGAATTCCACGGTCATCAATTGGGTGTTGATGGAGCGCTGGAGGGTCTGTACGATGGAGTGGTTGACGAGCGTCTCGAAATCGAGGCGGCGGTGGATGTTCGAGTTTTCGCGGATGCGGTCGAACACCACGATGGTATCCTGCATGGAAAAGCCGATGACGGTCAGCAGGGCGGTCAGGAAGAGCGCATCAATTTCCCAGCCCCACAACACGCTGCCGATGGCAGTGGCGCTGAAGATGATGGCGACATCGTGGATCATGGCGAGGATGGCGCAAATGCCGTAGCGGAAGGCGTGCGTCACGCCGCGGAATGACCAGGCAATGAACAACACCACCAGCAGGGAGGACACCACCACCGCCAGCGTGCCGCGCGAGGTGACTTGCTGCCCGATGCTGGGACCCACGCTGTCGAAGCGCACCACTTCCACCGCGCCGATTTTTTCGCCCAACGCAGAAAGCACTGCGTCGCGGTCGGTATTTTCGAGGAAGCGCGAGCGGATGATGTAACTGCCCGTCTCGCTGGTCTGCACTTGAACGTCCTCGATGCCAAGCCCGTTATAGACTTCGTAAATGTTGGTCGTTTCCGGCGACTGACCTGCAAAGCGAACTTCGAGCAGGCTGCCGCCCGTAAAGTCAATCGAGAGCGGGATGCCGCGGAAGAGGATGATTCCCATCCCGACCAGAATGATCAGCAGCGACAACCCGAAGAAATAGTAGCGTTTTCCAAGAATATTCATATCGTCCAACTTCCTAAATGCCGAACCAGCGTTCGAGATTTTTGGGTTTGAATACGTCCAGGGCAAGGGCAAGCAGTGAATGGGTGATGAACAGCGAGGAGAACAAACTGATTGCAACGCCGATGAGGAGCGTGATGGAAAAGCCCTTGACAATGGTGGCGCCGAAGGCGCTGCCGAACCACAGCAGAATGAGAGCGGTGATGACGGCGGCGATGTTCGAGTCGCGGATGGAGGGCCACGCGCGGCTCCATGCCTGACCGAACGCCTGCTTCATCGTCCGCCCGGCGCGCAACTCCTCCTTGAGCCTTTCGAAGACGAGGATGTTCGCGTCGAGGGCGGAGCCGGTGCTGAGCATGATGCCGGCGATGCCGGGCAGGGTCATGGTCACGCCGATTAACTTGAAGACCGCAAACAGGATGGCGGCGTACATCAGGATGGAGAGGTTGGCTGTGATGCCGGGCAGGCGGTAGTAGATGCCCATGAACAGCAGAACGATGGCGAAGCCAATCAGGCCGGCGACCAGGCTGCGCTGGAGCGAATCGGCGCCCAGGGTGGGACCGATGATGCGCGTCTCGACCACTTTCAAGGGGATGGGCAGCGAGCCGTATTTCAGTTGAACGGCAAGCGCATTTGCCTCTTCGGGGGTGAAACTGCCCGTGATTTGACCTGCTCCATCGGGGATGGCAGAGTTGATGCGCGGCGCCGAGATGACGCGCTTATCGAGGGTGATGGTGAGGAATTTGCCCACGTTGGCGGCGGTGTGATCGCCAAAGATTTTGGCGCCCTGCGGTGTGAGGGTGAAGTCAATGGAGTAATTGGTGCCGAGAGTGTCGGGGGAGACGGCAACGCTGCGCAGGTCTTTGCCGGTCATGACGGTGTGATAGACGGGCTGGGCGCTGCTGCCGTCAGCGGCGGGGGTGGGGATGGCGGCGGGGTCCAAGCCGTAATCGGTTTGGAGGATGTCGCCTTCCTTCGGCTGGAAGTCGCCGGTATCCACAAATTCGAGCAAACCAGTCTGCTGGATGATGCTGAGGATGGCGTCTGCATTTGCTGCGCCGGGGAATTCGCCCACGATGCGGCGGTCGCCCGCCACCTGGATCAGGTTTTCGCTGACGCCCAGGGCGTTGGTGCGGTTTTCGACGATGCTTCGTGCGGTTTCCATTTCATCGGCGGTGATGCGGGTGGTTTCCGGTAAATCGGCTTCCAGAAGCACCTGCAAGCCGCCCTGCAGGTCCAAGCCAAGCCTGGCAGAGGTGTTCAGTTGGAACAGGGGGGAGCCATCACGGGGGTTGGTGAATTTGATCTGATCACTCAAGTCCACCCATAAGGCAAGCCCGAGAATGACAACGATCAGAATGATTCGGTTGGTGATGTTACGTATCATGCAGTGGGTTCTCCGCTCAAAAAAATGCCAGCCGGGGGCTGGGCGCGGCTGATTATACTCCCGTTGATGGGGCATGGGTAGGACGATTTTTCAGGGGTGTGTGCATGCAAAGGTTGTCCTCTATCCGACGCTAGAGAGCGTCTCTTACGCTCTCACCTGACATCTTTTGCGAGCACACTTTCAGGGCTTCCTGACATTACAGCGCAAAGTTCGACGCTGGAGAGCGTCTTTTACGTTTGGTAGTGTCTCGATTGTTGTGTAAACATGGCGCGAGATTAATCTCGCGGCACGAATTTACACAATTTTCGGCATACGGCGTACGCTTCCAAAAGCATCCTTGCAACAGTGCATGTAGCAGTCAATTCGGGGCAGGGAAAAGTTCAGGGGAGGAGAAGTTGCGGGGGGGAGAATCAGGCTGAGGGTTAAGCGGGATGCGAAGCGTCGTTTTGTTGGGAGAGTTTGTTGAGGGAGTCCAATGCCGTTTGCAGGACCTGGTCCGGAGTCAGGTCGTCTGTTTCGATGATGATGTGGGCATGTTGACGGGCGTGGGAGAGGCGGCGGAGTTGTTCTTCGTAGTCTTTCGGCTGCCAGTCCAGCCGGCGGCGGGCGGTGCTGACGGGGTAGGAGGCGTGCAGGTAGATGAGGATGCTGGGCTTGGCGATGACCTGCCACATGGAGGGGACGTAGGAGTGTTCCTGGGCGATGTGGCGGCAGGGGTAGCCGTGCGCTTCGAGACCCGCGATGAGCGTGGATTTTCCCGATCCGCACGGACCGACCACGCCAATCAGCGGAGGAGTACTTGGAGGTTCCATCAGGGGGGGTTATCTCCGCGCAAAGCCTTCGATGGGCAGGCGCACGCTCATGCGGCGGACGTTATCTCCCATGAGCGGCAGGACTTTGAGCGCCACCACGCTGATGTCGTCGGCGGGGCGGTGGTCGTCGAGCATGACGGCGTGTGCGAGGAGGGTGTCGGCGATGTTTTGCGGGGTGGGGTCCTGGTCGTCCAGCATGGATTGGAGGACTTCCATGGTGTTCATGGGCTGCCCGCGCCGTTCTCCGGCGTGGACGAGTCCGTCGGTGTAGAGGATGACGGTGAGCCCGGGTTCGATTTCGATTTCGGTGATGGAGGGGCGCACTTCGCGCGAAACGCCGAGGGGGGTGCTTTCGGAGTCAATGCGGTCAATCTGCATGTTGCGGCAGATGAACATGGGCGAGGGGTTGTTGCGGGTGAGGACGATGGTGCCGCTGTGCAGGTCAATGGAGGCGATGTTGAGGGTGCAGATGACTTTGCCGTGCTTTTCGGTGAAGAGGGCGTCGGAGGCGGCGCGGGCGGCGGCGCCATCGCGAACGCCTTCCGCGAGTAAGCCAATCACTTTGCGGACGACCATTTGGGAGACGGCTTTGGCGCCGCGTCCGGAGGTCTGACCGTCGGCAAGGACCACCGAAAGCCCGCCGTTGGGGCGTTCGATGACTTCCAGTGTGTCGCCGCTTTCAGAAGTGGCGTATTTGTTGACTTTGGCAACCGCGATTTGTACTTCCATGCCCTCATTTTACTATGGAGTTGGGCGTCTGGATTCTGTTGGGAGTGCTAAAAGAGGGTGGGGAATTTTTACCGCGGGTTTCACGAGTTGCCGCTGATTTTTTTTAGGACTTACGCAAAACTTTGCGTAGAGCGCGTTCTCCAACGCGTTGGACAGGTAATTGGCGTTAGAGAGTGTTTTATAAATCGGGGTTTACCGTAGATGAACACGGATGAACACTGATTCTGAAGAAAAACGGGATGAAGTTACCTTGTAA
>DAOUBY010000042.1:0-19004 GCA_034432325.1 Anaerolineales bacterium | reverse complement strand
AGAAGCCAACGGTTCGCGTTTTTTTTCAAACCGTCCACGAATTTTCACGAATAAACGAATGCTGGAACGAAAATTCGAGTATTCGTGACCTGTTCGTGGATGGTTGGCGGCTCAAAGCACCTGAATTTGAAATTTCCCGATTTCAGATTTGGAATTGCTGCGAAAACCCTGCGTAACTTGCGGTCTCTAGCGCAAATTCGGCGGTAGAGACCGCCAAATACGCACTTTCGTGAAGTACTGAAATTGGATTTACAAGGTAACTTCATCCCGTTTTTCTTCAGAATCAGTGTTCATCCGTGTTCATCTACGGTAAACCCCGATTTATAAAACACTCTCTTAGGGCTTGGGCGGCTCGGAATACCAGTTGTAATCCCAGAAATTATAGAGCGGCATGGAGGTTATTTTCCATGCGCCGCCCTGCCGCACAAGGACGGCTTTTTGTTGGTAGCGGTAGGGAGGGGAAAATGGATCGCTGGTGTTGTAAATCTGCGAGACTTCCACCGTGGCGTCGTCGCCGCTGACGTAGGAGGCGCCAATGTCCACGGAGTCGCTTTCGGGATTGGCAGAACCCTGCAGGAATGGGCGGCGGAATTCTTCATACGTGGGCTTGTATTCGAGATCGGCGAGATAGCCGTAAGCCCTCTCGTAATCCTTGTTTATCAGCGCCAGCACGTAGTTGTGGACGACGCCTTCCGGCGTATCCTCCGCCAGGTAGGTTTGGGTGTTCTGCCGCGCAAAGAACACCGCCAGCGCCGCCGCCACCAACACCCCAATGCCAATCAAAATGCCTGTCAAAAAACGATCTTGTTTCATGGGTTCCTCCTGCGGTTTCATTGTAGTGGTTTTAGGACGAAAATACAAGCAAGGAAGTTTCCGGGAATACCCGGCGGGGATTTGTTATACTTGCCCCATCACCCAAAAGGAGTAAACCATGACCGTTTCTGCCCCCCGTTGGGATTTGACCAATGTCTATCCCTCGCTCGATTCGAAACAATACAAGAACGCCGTCAAGAAATATCAAACCTCGCTGGACGAACTGGAAGCCTTCCTCAAAAAGGCTGGCAAAGCCACTTCCCAAACCGAGCCGAAGAAACTCGGCAAACTGCTCGGCGAAGCCGTGGATCGCTTCAACGCCCTCCTCGAGCTTTCGGGAACCATCAGCCCTTACATCTATTCCTTCGTCTCCACCGACTCGCGGAACAAGGAAGCCATGCGCGCCCTCTCGGAGTTCGAGCAAATGTCGGTCAAGCGCGACATTCTCAACACGAAATTCCAGGCATGGGTCGGCAAGTTGGGCAAAGCCGCCGTCAAAAAGGCTGCCAAAACCAACCCCTCGGCAAAGGCGCATGAATTTGCCCTGTTGGAGAGCGTGGAGCAGTCGAAATATCTGATGAGCGAAGCGGAGGAAGCCCTCGCCGCCGAACTGACCCTGAGCGGCGGCAACGCCTTCGGCAAACTGCAGGGCACCGTCACCTCGCAGATGACGGTGGATTTCGAACTGGATGGGAAGGTTCAAAAGATGCCCATGCCCGCCCTCATCAACCTGCGCTCGCATCCCGACGAAGCCACCCGCCGCCGCGGCTACGAAGCCGAGAACAAAGCCTGGGAGGAAGTCAAGGAAGTTTTGGCGGCGTGCATGAACGGGGTCAAGGGTGAAACGCTCACCCTCGACCGCAAACGCGGACGCGAGGACGCCATCCACGCCTCGCTCGACTTTGCCCGCATTGACCGCGCCACCCTCGACGCCATGCTGGGCGCGATGCGCGATTCCTTTCCCATGTTCCGCCGTTACTTCCAGCACAAGGCAAAACTGCTGGGCAAGGAAAAACTTGCCTGGTGGGACCTCTTCGCCCCGATGGGCAAGACCGACAAGGTCTATTCGTGGGACGAGGCGCGCGACTTCATCGTTGCCAACTTCAACAAATTCTCTCCCGAATTGGGCGCATTTGCCCAGCGCGCCTTCGACAACCATTGGATTGACGGCGAACAACGCGAAGGGAAACGCGGCGGCGCATTCTGCATGGGCGTGGAGGGCGTGAAGGAAAGCCGCATTTTGAGCAACTTCGACGGCTCGTTCGATCAGGTCAGCACGCTGGCGCATGAACTGGGTCATGCCTTCCACAATGAATGCGCCTGGCAGGCGGGCAAAACGCCCATTCAGCAAAACACGCCCATGACCCTGGCGGAGACCGCCTCCATCATGTGCGAGACCATCGTCACCGAAGCCGCCCTCGAGCAGACCGCCAATTCGCAGGAGGCGCTCGCCATCCTCGAAGCCCAGATGAACAACGCCTCGCAGGTGGTTGTGGATATCTACTCGCGCTTCCTGTTCGAAAAGGAAGTCTTCGAGCGCCGCGCCAAATCCGAACTCTCTGCCGATGAGTTATGCGAGATCATGGAACGCGCTCAAAAAGCCACCTACGGCGACGGGCTGGACGAGAAATACCTGCAAAAGTTCATGTGGACGTGGAAGCCTCACTACTACTCCAGCGGCTTCTCGTTCTATAACTATCCATACGCCTTCGGTCTGCTCTTCGCCACCGGCTTGTATGCCATTTACCAGAAGCGCGGCGCGGAGTTCGTCCCTGCCTACAAGGAACTGCTTGCCACCACCGGCGAAGCGCGCGCGGCAGACCTTGCCGACAAATTCGGCATCAACATTCGCACCAAAAAGTTCTGGGCAGACAGCCTCGCCATCATTGGCAAGCGCGTGGACCGCTATTGCCAGTTGTAGGAGCGTATGACGGATGACGGACACGCCTCACGTCACCCCCTGGGCTGGTTCAACAGCCCCAACCGAATCCACGCTGAGACAACGCATGGCAGAGGAAGGTCTCAGCCCTTATGCCTGGTCGAATGGACCACATGACAGGTATGCGGCGCACACCCATTCGTATGACAAGGTGATTTACGTGGTGCGCGGCTCAATTACCTTCGGTCTGCCCGAACTGGGTCAAAGCCTCACGCTTCACGCGGGCGACCGCCTCGACCTGCCCGCCGGCACTGTTCACGATGCGGTGGTGGGCGCGGAGGGGGTGCTCTGCCTGGAGGGTCACAAAGGCTGATCGAAACAGAATCAGCCGCCGGCGGGGAGTGAAGCGCAGAATCAAAAAAGGATGCGTCCGCATGGGGCGCATCCTTTTCAATTACCAGTCACCAGTTACCGCTTACCAGCTCGCATTCAGCCAGCCGCGCAGTTCCATGGCTTTGACCACGCGCGAAATGGCGACCATGTACGCCGCGTCGCGCATGTACACGCCTTCTTTTTCGGCGGTCTGGAGCACGGCGTTGAAGGCGGAGGTCATCTTGGTGTCGAGGCGGCGCAGGACGGCTTCCTTTTCCCAGTAGTAGTTGGCGTCGTTTTGCACCTGTTCGAAGTAGGAGGTGGTGACGCCGCCGGCGTTGCACAGGAAGTCGGGGATGTTGAAGATTTTGTTGGCTTTGAAGAATTCGTCGGCTTCGGGGGTGCAGGGACCGTTGGCGCCTTCCGCCACGAGTTTGACGCGGCTGGACATTTTCTGCACGGTTTCGGCGTTGACATGCCCTTCGATGGCGGCGGGGATGAGCACGTCGGCTTCTTTGGTGATCCAGGCTTCGCCGTCTTCGACTTCGTAGCCAGCCTGTTCGGCGGCTTTGCGGTCAATGGTGCCGTATTGGTCGGTGATGGAGAGCAGGAAGCGCGGGTCAATGCCGCCCTTTTTGCTGTAGGTGTACGCCTTTTTGTCGTGGCGGTCCCAGCAGGAGACGCAGGCAACCTTGCCGCCGAGCAGTTCGACGAAGCCGATGGCGGCATATTGCGCCACGTTGCCGAAGCCTTCGATGGCGGCGACGGCTTTGGCGGGGTCAATGTTGAGGTGTTTCATGGCTTCGCGCACGGTGTAGATGACGCCGAAGCCGGTGGCTTCGGTTCGCCCTTCGGAGCCGCCGCTGCCGACCGGTTTACCGGTAAACACGCCCGGCGTGTATTGACCGACGAGGCGGGAGTATTCGTCCATCATCCAGCCCATCATTTGAGGGGTGGTGCCAACGTCGGGGGCGGGGACATCGTTGCGGGGACCGATGTTCTTCCACATGGCGCCCACCCAGCCGCGGCAGATTTGCTCTTTTTCGTTGTTGGAGAGGGTGGAGGGATCGCAGATGACGCCGCCTTTTCCGCCGCCCAGGGGCAGGTCGGCGACGGCGCATTTCCAGGTCATCCAGGTGGCGAGGGCGCGCACCGTGTCGAAGGTCTCGTTGGGGTGGAAGCGGATGCCGCCCTTGTTGGGTCCGCGTGCGTCGTTGTGTTGGACGCGGAAGCCCTGGAAGACCCTCACTGAGCCGTCGTCCATGCGCACGGGGATGCGGAAGGAGTATTCCCGCATGGGCCAGCGCAGGACTTCACGCACGCCGGGGTCTAGGTTGAGCATCTCGGCAACGCGGTCGAATTGTTGTTGCGCCATTTGAAAGGCATTGATTTGTTCAGACATGCTGCTTCTCCTGGAGTGTTAGTTGTAGTAATTGAGAAAAGATAAGCGGGCATCCCGGAACGGGCGCCCGCTTGCTGCCAAATGATGTCGTCCAATTCTTCATCGTATCTTACCCAATAAGATTAGACTTTATCTGCAATAAAACTCAGTTCTCTTTTGCATCGAATTTTTACGAATTTCCCGAAGAAAATTTGCCGTATTCGTGTCATTCGATGCAGAGCGGCTATTGCAAATAATGACCATTGATTTGCCAGTCAAGGGTATCATGAGAGTCAAAGTCTCGTCAATATGATGAAAGGCAGTTGTTTTCAGATAAAAAGACCGGCGTTGCGCCGGTCTTTTTGAGTTATTCCTGGTCGGTTTCGTCTGAGTCGTCTTCGCCTGTGTCGAATTCGTATTCCACTTTTTCGCCGTCGAGGTACACCCACAGCAGGAGTACGTGTCCTTCGGGGGTTTCGACGTTGCGCGCCGCCAGGATGGGAGCGGATTGTTCCAGCCCCATATCGTTGCGGTAGTGCAGGTGGATGGGGGATTTTGCCTTCCAGGCGCGGTAACAGCGCTCCACAAGCGCCGGACCGTTGAAGGTCCGCAGGCGGGTCAGCGCCGGGACCGAGAGGGCGGCGCTTTCGTTCAATCCCAGCGCCCAGGCGTCATTGACTGCTTCGAAAACGGGGGGAGGTCCTTCGATGATGGTAATTCTATCGTCCATAGTGAACGGGAATATACCACAAAAGCCGCCGGCGAGACATTGCGAGTCCGTTAGCCTGAAAGTACCCCGCCCCGGCAATCAACCTGCGACGCAAAATTCTTGCATTCCCTCTTTCGGGTGGGTATACTTGCACCATTATGATACCGGAAAAAATTGGGCGTTACGAAATCAGGGCGGAATTGGGACGCGGCGGCATGGCGACCGTCTATCACGGTTACGACCCGCGCTTCGAACGTGAAGTGGCGGTCAAAGTTTTGCCCTCCGAACTCCTGCATTCCGACCCGCAATTCAAATTGCGCTTCGAGCGCGAAGCAAAGATCATCGCCCAGTTGGAGCACCCCTCCATCGTGCCGGTCTACGACGTGGGGGAGGAAAACGGTCAACCCTACTTCGTCATGCGCTACATGAACGGCGGTTCGCTGGCAGAGCGCATCAAGCAAAAAGTCATGTCGGTGGAAGAAGCCGCCAAAATTCTCGGGCAGATCGCCCCCGGTCTCGACGAGGCGCACAGCAAAGGCATCGTCCACCGCGACCTGAAACCCAGCAACATCCTGTTCGACTCCAAAGGCACGCCCTACATCTCCGACTTCGGCATTGCCAAACTCTCTCAGTCGCAGGCGAGCAGCGTGACCGGCAGCGCCATCATCGGCACGCCCGCCTACATGGCGCCCGAACAAGCCGCCGGCGAAACCGTGGACGGACGTTCGGACATCTACGCCCTCGGCATCATCCTCTTCGAAATGCTGACCGGGCGCCAGCCCTACGAAGCCGATACCCCCATGGCGGTGGCAATCAAACACATCACCGACCCGGTACCGCACATCCTCGAAGCCAACCCCAGCCTGCCCGCCGACGTGGACGCCATCATCCAAACCGCCATGGCGAAACGCAAGGAAGACCGTTTTTCCACCGCCATGGAATTGGTGGACGCCCTGCGCATGGTCGGCTCCACTGCCACCACCCAAATGCGCACCGTCAAAGTCCCGCCCAAGACGGCGGAGGCAGCCGAAAAAGCCGCCGCGCCGCCCGCCCGAAAACCGCTCAACATCTGGCTTATCCTCGTGCCGGTCCTTGTGCTGGGAATGCTTGGGGGAGGCTACGCTTTGTTGAGCAGAATCAACCGTCCCGTAGAGACAGAGGCGCCGCTCCCCATCCTCACACAGACCAGCGTCCCCGTCATCCCCACTTCCGCGCCCACGCTCCCCTCCGCCACCGAAGCGCCGCTTCTTCCCGCCCCGACGACTGTCCCGCCCACCCGGCTGCCTTCTCCCACGTTGACGCCTGCGCCGCCCAAACCTCCCGTCATCGGCGGCGCGGACAAAATCGCCTTTGTGGCGAACAACGAAATCTGGCTGATGAACATGGACGGTTCGAACCTGGAGCAGGTCACCTTCGACGGCGCAGTCAAAACCGACCTGCAATGGCTCGCGCCCGATTACCGCTACCTGCTCTTCATCAGCGGAAAAATCGTCAAATACTACGACAGCCAGACCGGCGCTGTGGATACGATTGTAAACTTCCCCTCCGAAGTTTCGGTGGATGCCTTTCAGGTTTCGCACGATGGCAGGCGGGTGATGATTGCCATGAGCAACAACATTTTCGTGACGGCGTTCGACATCCCCGCGCTCAAAACCGTCACCAACCGCCGGCAGCTTGCCGAATTGCCGGGCGGCTGTCTCGTCCAGCAGGTGCCGAAGACCCTTACCATTGCCCGCGTGCGCGAAGCGCGCTGGTCGCAGGACGACAAACTGGTGGCATGGCTCTTTACCGGCAACGACGCCGTCAACCCCAACCTGCAAGCCGAACAGGTGAGCGTGCTCGATATTTCCGCCTGCAAACCCGAACTCATTGACCTGAAGGACAACTTCCCCGGCACGCGTTTTGTCCCCTCCGGCTTCCAATCGCGCGAAATCCCCGATTTCGACTGGGACGGCTTCGAACTGTTTGCCTTCAACACGGCGCGGCGCAACAACGGCTGGGGCGAACTGCACATTTACAACTGGAAAATCTTCAAAGGCGTTCATTACTCCCCCCTCGGTCCCTGCTGTTACCGCGACTCACGCTGGAGCCCCGACGGCACTTACATCCTGCTCGCCTTTCAAGACCTCACTCTCGGCGCCGACGCAAAAACCATGCTCTATTACGTGCCGGTCGGCGAATTGGGCACCGGCGCCAAATTCACCCCGCTGCCCCTGCCGCCCGATTTCTTCAAGAACCCGCGCGAAGCCCCGCAGCCTGCCTTGCGCCCGGCGAAACCCTAAAGCGCCTGCACAATCTCCCGCACCAGCCCCGGTCCGCGATAGACCAGCCCCGTGTACACCTGCACCAGACTCGCCCCCAAGGCGAGTCTTCTCTTTGCGTCTTCGGGACTCATGATCCCCCCCGCGCTGACAATCGGGATTCTTCCCTCCGCCAGCCCCGCCACCCGCTTCAACACCGCCTCACTGCGGACCCTCAGCGGACTCCCGCTCAACCCGCCTGCCTCACGCTGAAACCTTGAGACTACCCCCTCGCGCGCCAGCGTTGTATTTGCGGCGATGATGCCGTCCATGCCTTTTTCGAGGATGACGCCGACGGCATCCTCCAATTCGTCTTCGCTCAAATCGGGTGAAATTTTCACAAGGACGGGGCGCTTCGTATTCCAGCCCGCGCGTTCCGCGTTGATTTGGTCGAGCAGGTTTTCCAGCATTTCGCGCCCCTGCAGGCGGCGCAATCCAACCGTGTTGGGCGACGAGATGTTGATGGTCAGGTAATCTGCCAGCGGGGCAAAGACTTTCATCAATTCAATGTAATCCTGCGCGGCTTCTTCCAGCGGAGTCTCTTTGTTCTTGCCGAGGTTTATTCCCAGAATAATGTCCTTGCGAGCCCGCAAGGAGCGAAGCAATCTCCTTGAAACAAATTCCGCCCCTTTGCTCGGAAACCCCATGCGGTTGATCACCGCTTCGTCTTCCACCAGCCGGAAGACGCGCGGCTTGGGGTTGCCGGGCTGAGGCTGGGGCGTGACCGTTCCCACTTCAATGTGACCGAAACCCAGCGCGGCGAGTCCGCGAACGGCGAGGGCGTCCTTGTCGTAGCCTGCCGCCAGCCCGACCGGGTTCTTGAAGGTCAAACCAAATGCCCGAACGGCTTTGGATGGCGTTCGATACATTTGTGTAAGCAGCCATCTGGAAAGTGGAAAGCCGCCCGCCACGCGTAGAAGTTGAAGCGTGAGGTGGTGTGCGGTTTCAGGGTCGAGGCAAAAGAGCAGAGGGCGAAGGAGCGAATACATTTTCAAAAGCGCTTCTGTCCGCTTTTATCCAAAAAATACTGGATGAATTCCTCTTCGGGATGCGGGACATTCATGAGCGCAAACATCGCCGCCAGCTCGCCGCGGTGATGCGTGTTGTGGTTGGGCGGCTGGACCATCATCTGCCACAGCGGGAGCGTGAACGTCTCACCTTTGGGATTGGTGTAGGTCACGGAGCGCTGAAGCGACTCTTCGCTTTGTCCGGCAAGGAAGGCGCGCAGGTCCTTTTCCACTTCCACCCAATACTCGCGGATTGCCTGCACGCCGGAGAAGTTTTTGGCATCCAGGCTCTCCGCCTTTTCGCCGAGCCAGCGCTGCCGCCACATCCGCTCGGAACTCATCATGTGAACCAGAGTTGCGTGAACGCTGTCCCAGGAATGCCCCTGTTTGCGAAAGAGTTGTTCCGCGGTCAGCGTTTCGGCGACGGCTAGATAGCGTTTGTTCGCCCAGTAGTTATAGTCATAAAGTTCTGTGAGATATTCCAATAGTTTCATGATTTACCGTCCGTTTGCAGGCGAGGGCGTTCCAAAAACTTCTTTGTTTCTTCGATCATTCCGCTTTTCACTTTCCCTGTTTCCTCCCAGTGATCCAGCATCTGCGTGATGGTCAGCACCGCATGCAGGGAATAGCCCGCCTGCGCCAGCGACTCCTTCGCGCCCGACTGGCGGTCAATCAGCACGACGACATCTTTTACAACCAACCCTGCTCCGGTCAGTTTTTCGATGGCTTCGAATTTGCTCCCGCCGGTGGTGGCGAGATCGTCAATGACCACGACCGTCTCGCCTGCGTGATATTCGCCCTCGATCTCCGCCTTTGTGCCGTAGGTCTTGGCTTCCTTGCGCGGGTAGATCATGGGATAGTTCCCCGCGAGAGAGATGGCGGTGGCGATGGGAATGGCGGCGTAGGGTAAGCCCGCGATACGCAAGAAAGATAGACGATGCAGGATGGGAAGATAGGCGCTGGCAATCTGCGCGAGCAGTTTCGGATACGTGATGATCTGCCGCAGGTCAATGTAGATCGGAGATTTGAGTCCCGATTTGAGGGTGAATTCGCCGAATTTGATACAGCCAGCGGCGAGGAGGGCATCGGCTAGAACTGATAATTGGGGATTGGTACTTGGTAATTGGTCTGCCATGAAAAATCCTTATTTTCCCAACAGCCTTTTGATTTGCAGAATCTGGTCGCGGATTTCCGCCGCCGCCTGTTTCGGATTTTCCGTCCGCGAGATGGCGCGCGAGATGGGGATGAGCAGTCCCTTGCCGTCGCTTCGCAGCCCGGACCTGAGGGTCGTTTCCAACTCCCCGCCCTGAGTCCCCACCCCGGGTGCGAGGAACCACAAATTGGGCGCGGCGGCGCGGATCATTTCCATAATCTGCGGGTGCGTTGCGCCGACGACGATGCCCACGTTATTCTTGTCGTTCCATTGTTCGGCAAGTTTCGCCACGTAGATATACAACGGCATGGGCATATCCGACCCCATCGGCAGGACGAGGAGATTCTGCAAATCCATCGAACCCGCGTTGGAGGTTTTGCACAAGAGGAAGGCGCCTTTTTCAGGATGGTTGAGAAATGGCTCAATAGAATCTTTGCCGAGATATGGACTCAACGTGATGCAATCCACTCCAAGATTTTCAAAAGCGGATTTGGCATACGCTTCCGCCGTCGAAGCGATGTCGCCGCGCTTCGCGTCGAGGATGACGGGAATCTTCGAGCCAAGCCGCGCCCCCTCCTCGCGGATGGCTTCGATGACCTGCCTGAGCGCCGTCCATCCCTCCGCGCCGAAGACCTCGAAGAACGCCGCGTTGGGTTTGAATGCCGCAGCGTAGGGCGCGGTCGCTCGGACGAGAGTCAGGCAAAAGTCGAGGGCGGATGCGGGGGAAGGCTCTTTGAGGTCGGAGAGGTGCGGGTCGAGTCCAACGCATAAGAGGGAGGAACAGTCATCGACTCGTTTTTCCAAAAAAGAGAAGAAGGTTTCCATGTTTTAGAGTTCCAAGTGTCAAGTTTCACGTTTCAAGTTGTACATGAAACGTGAAACTTTGAACGTGACACTTTTATGCTTTACCCAACACCATCGCCAGCAGCGCCATTCTCACGTACAGACCGTATTCCATCTGGCGGAAATAGGCGGCGCGTGGGTCGTCGTCGAAGTCCATGCTGATTTCGGTGACGCGCGGGAGCGGGTGCATGACGATCATTTCCCGTTTGGCGGCTTTCATGATTTCGGGGTCAATCACGTACGCGCCTTTGACTTTCTCGTAATCGGCGGGGTCTTCGAAGCGTTCCTTTTGGACGCGCGTGACGTACAGCACGTCGGTTTCGGGCAGCGCTTTTTCGAGCGTGGTGAATTCGGCTTGCGGAATGCCCTTCGCGCCGACCTCGTCCATCACTTCTTTTGGCATTCGCAAAATATCGGGCGAGACGTAATTCAACTTGACCTTGAAGAGCGAGAGCAGGCGCGCCAGCGAGTGAACCGTGCGCCCGTATTTCAAATCGCCTAGCATGGTCACGGTCAGCCCGTCCACCACGCCGACGCCGAGTTCCTCGAAGATGGTGAAGAGGTCGAGCAATGCCTGGGTGGGATGTTCGCCTGTGCCGTCGCCCGCGTTGATGACGGGTTTGCGCGCCGCCTTCGCCGCAATCGCCGCCGAGCCCGTTTCGGGGTGGCGCAGCACGATGACATCGGCGTAACATTCGAGCGTGCGGACGGTGTCGGTCAGGCTCTCGCCTTTCGTTACCGAGGAATACTTCACCTCGTTGATGGGGATGACGCTCCCGCCGAGCCGTTCCATCGCGGCGGTGAACGACGACGAGGTGCGCGTGGAGGGTTCGTAGAACAGGTTGGCGAGTATTTTTCCTTTGAGCAGGTCGAACGTGCCGATGCGTTCGACCATGCCGCGCATTTCGTGCGCCACGCCGAAGATGTATTCGAGGTCGGCGCGGTTGAATTGCTTGACGGATATGATGTCCTTGCCGTACCACGCGGCGTTTTTGTTTTCGCCGAAAGGCAGGTAGGGGGATTGGGATTCGGTGGGCATGGTTAGTCTCCTGGTTTGATAGTTTGATAGTCTGATAGTCGAATGGTCTTGTAGGCTGATAGTCTGGCAGGTTTTTGGGGTATGGAATAAGGATAGGGTTATAAGACTGGCGACCATCAGACTAGCGGCTAAAGAGATGATTTGCCAGCGGGATGACGTTGACGACAGGCTCTTCGTAGGGATGTACGCGCTGGATGACCTGAATCGCTTCGCTCACCAACTCGCGTCTGCAATTGACCTCGAGCTTGTACTCCGCCGCCTCGCTGAGTTTTCCCTCCTCCCCCTCGAAGGGATTCGAGCCTGGCAGGGGGCGGAAAAATCCGCGCACGGGAGTCAGCGAAACGCAGTGATCGTAGTTGCCGATCACGCCCACGCCGATTTCCGAAAGCGCGTTGGCGAGCTGCATGGCGTGATCCTGCGGAACGAAGATTTCGAGTTTTACGTGTGTGAAGGTTTGCATGGGGTTGTCTCCATGTCATTGCGAGGAGAACGAAGTCCGACGAAGCAATCCCCGCATTGTCTTGGAGATTGCTTCGCTTCGCTCGCAATGACATTATTCTCTCACATTCCTTCCATATCCTTGCTCTGCCAAAACCTTTCCATCCTCAAAAACGACCTTTCCGCGCAAGACGACGCGCCTCACGCGCCCCTTCACCTTCCATCCCTCGAAGGGAGTCCAGCCGCAGCGGGTAAATTGATCTGCGGCTTTGATTTCGTAAGCCGCGTCTTCGTCCACTTCGACCCAGGTTTCGGGCTGTTCGGGGAGGTGAAATATCCTGCGCGGGTTGATAACCATTTTTTCAAGAAGATGGTTAATGGTTAATCGCCCTTCGCTGACAGCCGTGAGAAACAACGGCAGAATTGTTTCGAGACCTGGGAAGCCGGGCGGGGGATTCTCGGAGTCTTTTTCTTCGAGGGTGTGCGGGGCGTGGTCGGTGGCGAAGCAGTCAATGACAGCGAGGTTGTCCCACAAGGCATCCACGTCTTCCTGGGTGGCGAGGCGCGGGCGGACTGCGAGTCTGCCCCAGCCCCCTCCTGTCCTTCGGACATCCTCCCCCAAATCCTTTGGATTTAGGGGAGGCGCAGTGATGAATAGATGGTGAGGGCATACCTCACAGGTCACTTTAATGCCTCTTTCTTTCGCCGCTTTGATAAGAACGATCTCTTCTTTTAGTGAGACGTGCGCGATGTGGACGGGACGGTCGTAGAGAGCGGCGAAGAGAATCCCTGCCGCCATCGTGCGGGATTCGGCATGCAGGACGATGGGATACTCTTTCGGGAATTTTTCGAAGTGGGGCATCCACAGGGTCATGTCGTTCAGGCGGAGTTCGCCGAAGGTGGAGTCGAGGTACATTTTCAAGCCGGCGGTTTTGGGGGCGAGGGCTGCGACGGTATCGGCGTTGTCGGGACCTGCGCCGAGGAATTGGGCGTAGTCGCAGCGCGCTTTTTGTCTGGCGGCATCCAGCGCGAGGTCGAGGGTGGAGGCGTCGAAGATGGGCGGCTTGGTGTTGGGCATGGCAAGGATCATCGTCACGCCGCCGGCGAGGGCGGTTTGGGTGGCGGTGTCCCAATCTTCCTTGTAAGTTTGTCCAGGTTCGCGGACGTGGACGTGGGGGTCAATCAGGCCGGGGAGTTTGAGCATGGGTTCAATCCTCACCCCCCGTCCCCTCTCCTAACAAGGAGAGGGGAGTCAAGGGGCAAAAAAAGAGAGCCGCTGGAAGCGACTCTCTGATTTTTGAAATGGTGGAAACAACTTTGCCAAATAAGCGCTGGTAAAACGTTCGTTTGAGGCGGGGCAGTCGGTACATTGCGCCGAATTTTACGCCGATTCGAGGATGTGTCAAGAGCGGAGGAAAAATCGTTCGAAACGGGATCAGCCGTCCCGTAGGAGTGAAGCGGGGGCAAATCTCATATCCATTGCGGGCATGATATGATATTTGTCACTGAAGGGCGTCGAATGCGGGTGATATAATCCCGCTCATCATTTTGCAAGGAGAAGGAAAATGGCATATCAAAACGTCAAAGTCCCCGCTGGCGGGGCAAAGATTTCCATTAAGGACGGCAAGTTACAGGTTCCCGATAATCCGATCATCCCGTTTGTGGAGGGCGACGGGACCGGGCGCGACATCTGGCGCGCGTCGGTGCGTGTGTTCGATGCGGCGGTGGAGAAGGCATACGGCGGCAAGCGCAAGATTCACTGGATGGAAGTGTATGCGGGCGAGAAGGCGTTCAAGTTGTTCAACACCTGGCTGCCCGATGAAACGACGGAGGCGTTCAAGGAATTTTTGGTGGGCATCAAGGGACCGCTTACCACGCCCGTCGGCGGCGGCATCCGCTCGCTGAATGTGGCGCTGCGCAAACTGCTCGATTTGTATGTGTGTCAGCGCCCGGTGCGGTATTACAACGGCGTGCCTTCCCCCGTTAAACATCCCGAATATGTGGACATGGTGATCTTCCGTGAGAACACGGAGGATATTTACACCGGCATCGAGTTTCAGCAGGGGACGGAGGAGAACAGGAAGTTCAAGGAGTTGTTGAAGGAGACGTTCCCCAAGGAGTTCGCCAAGATTCGCTTCCCCGATACGGCGGGATTCGGCGTGAAGCCCGTTTCGGTGCAGGGGACCGAGAGGCTGGTGCGCGCGGCGATTCAGTGGGCGCTGGCGAACAAGCGCAAGAGCGTGAACCTCGTCCACAAGGGCAACATCATGAAGTTCACCGAAGGCGCATTCAAGGATTGGGGATACACGCTCGCCAAGCGCGAGTTCCGCAATGAGATTGTGACCGAGCGCGAGAGTTGGATTTTGGGCAACAAGGAAGCCAACCCGAACCTGAGCGTGGAAGAGAACGCGCGCATGATTGATCCCGGTTACGATATGATGGCGCCCGATAAGCAGGCGGAGATCCGCAAGGAAGTGGAAGAGGCGCTGGCGCTGTGGGAGACGCACGGCGGCGGCAAGTGGAAGAGCAAACTGCTTATCAAAGACTCCATCGCCGATGTGACTCTGCAATTCGTGTTGATCCGTCCGCGCGATTACGATGTGATTGCCACGCTGAACCTGAACGGCGATTATCTCTCCGATGCGCTCGCCGCGCAGGTGGGCGGCATTGGCATTGCGCCCGGTGCGAATATCAACTACGAGACCGGTCACGCCATCTTCGAGGCGACTCACGGCACCGCGCCGAAATATGCCGACCTGGACAAGGTCAACCCCGGCTCGGTCATCCTCTCCGGCGAGATGATGTTCCGCTACATGGGCTGGACGGAAGCCGCCGATTTGATCGTCAAGGGCATGGAAGGCGCGATCAACGCCCGAACAGTGACCTACGACTTTGCACGGCTGATGGAAGGCGCGAAGGAGGTGAAATGCTCCGAGTTTGGGGATGCGATCATCAGTCACATGTAAACAGGTAAACCAGTAAATAAAAAAGTCGGGATGTGAAAGTCCCGACTTTTTTATTGTTGGTGTGGGAGAGCGGTTTACGGCGCCGGCGTTGTCTGCGCTTCGGGCGTGACCGAGAGCGCGGCAGCCTCTTCTGCCGTCTTCGGCATCCCGTTCATCACCCAGCGGATGAAGGCGTCCACTACATTTGCCTTGAGTTTGGTCTTGGGCGGCATGACGCCAATTAACTCTTTGGTCGGGTCGGCAGGATCCATGATGGGCGTCCCCTGGATAACCTGCAAAAGATAACTGTTTATGTCTCCTGCAATGATATTCTGCTCCGCGTGATCGCCGGTGGTGAGGATTTCCTCGTAAGAGGTCATCAGATAATTGTTGTTGTCCTTGCCGGCGCGGTGACAGGAAACGCAATAGCGTTTGACAATCGGCGCAATATGCACATCATACGACGGCACCTCGCCCTCTGCCAGCGGCGGGAAGAGTTCGGGGATGACCGGCGCTTCGAAGCGGTCGTCCCAGGTGTAGCGCATGAAGAGAATGATGTAATCAATTTCACTGCGCGAGAGTTCGCCGCCATAGGTCTTGCCGAAGGGCGGCATGCCCGCATTGGGACGCCCGTAGGCAATCACCTCGTACATTGCGCCATCGGTGATGGTGTACAGCACGTCGCGGCTGTTGATGGGGGTGATCTCCTCGCCCTCCAGCCCTTCCACGCCCTCGATGACCGCCACCGAGCCGTCGTCGCCGTGACATTCCACGCAGTGAACGGAGTACAGATCCTGCCCGGCGACAATTTGATCAACCAGCGTGGATGGGACTTCCGCCTCTTCGGGCTTGGGATACGCAGAAGCCCGCACGCCGACGACGACGGTCATCGCCACCATCGCCGCCGCGCCTGTCACTGCCACCCAAAACGGGAGATTCCGCCTCGTCGATTCCCAGTACATATGGCGCTGGAAGGCGTAGATGAGAACCAGGATTGTCAGCACCGCGCCAGGGATCCACAGCCCGCCGATGGCTTGCAGGTTTGTGGAAGCCGCCAATTCCTCCGCCGTGGGGGGGACGGGAAGGCTTGCCATGATGGTCAACAGCACCATGTCCAGGATGATCGTTCCCATGAAGGTCAGGGCAAAGATGCGGCGGGAGTAATGCCGGTAGGGGGATTTATCCAAAAGCGGCAGGAACGTCAACAGACCGATGCCGAGAGCGGGGACGAGGACGGTTGCCAGCCATTCGATTTTGCCGATGACAGGGATTTGCCCGTAGAGCGCCAGAAACTTGAAGAGGAAGAGAAAATACCATTCGGGGCGCGGCAGATAACTCGTGTCTGCCGGGTCGGCTTTGGGTTCGTTGGCAACGCCGACAAAAGTGGCGAGCAGAACGAGAACGATAAAAATCCCAAGCGAGACGATGACATCCTTGAAGATGCTGTCGGGCCAGAAGCGTTCGCCCTTGTGGAGTTCCTGTTCGTAGCGGTGCTTGATTTTCTGTTTGGTTTCGTCGTTCATGATTGCTCCATCGTCATTGCGAGGGCGTTCTTTGCCCGAAGCAATCTCCCACATCTGGAGATTGCTTCGTCGTGACGCCTTTGGTGTCACTCCTCGCAATGACGTCCGATGCTTAATCTTCTTTCGTTGGGAAATGCGACTCGCCGTGCTTGATGATGAGGTAGAGATGTACGCCGATGAGCGCCGCCAGGATGGCGGGGATCATCCAGATGTGGGCGGAGAAGAAGCGCTGCAGGGTGAGGGCGCTCAGGTCTGGTCCGCCGCGCAGGGCTTTGAGGATGAACTCGCCGATGAAAGGAACTGTCCCAGCGATTTGTGTGCCGACGGTGGTCGCCCAGTAGGCGCGCTGATTCCAGGGGAGCAGGTAGCCGGTGAAGCCCATGCCGATGGTTGTCAGCAGGAGACCGATGCCGATGAGCCAGGTCATTTCGCGGGGGTATTTGTAGGAGGCAGTCACAAAGACGCGCAGCATGTGGATGAAGACGACCAGCACCATCAGCGAGGCGCCCCAATGATGGATTCCGCGGATCAGCCAGCCGAAAGCGACGCCCTCCATGATGTATTGGATGGAGTCGTAGGCATGGTCGGGAGAGGGGGTGTAATAAACGGTGAGAAAAATGCCGGTCAGCCCCTGTAAAACAAAAAGGAACAGGCTGGCAGAGCCGAGCGTGTTCCACCAGTTGCCTTTGGGTTCGGGGCGGTCGAGCAGGTTTTTGTAGAGATCGTTCAGGCCCAGGCGTTCATCCAGCCAGTCAAAAACTTTTTTCCACATGGTTTAGCCTTCCTGATAGAAAATCTCGAGTGTGCCGTCCTCGGTGACGCGAAATTCGTTGTAGCGGTCGAGCGGGCGCGGCGGCGGACCGTCCAGCACTTCGCCCTGTTGACCGAATTTGGCGTCGTGGCACGGGCAGAGATACACCTGGCTGTCTTCCTTCCAGTTCACAGTGCAGGAAAGATGCGTGCAGCGGCTGTTGAGGATGAACAGGTCGTTCGGGTCTTCCGAATTGCGGATGACGAATCCGCCGTGGCTGGTGGATGTCCTCTCCCAGCCGTTGACCTGAACGCGGGTGAAGGAAAACGCGTAAGGCTTGCCGATCTCCATGTTTTCCAGTTTGCCGATGGGAATCCAGGCTTCTTTTGCGCCTTCGCGCAGGGCAGGGTCAATCAAATAATAGACGGCAGGCACGCCTATGACCACGCCGATGATTCCCCCCACGATGCTCGTGGTCACTTTGATGAATTCCCGCCTGCTGACAGTTTCGGACATAACTACCTCCAAGTGTAGGGTACTGGGGCTGTACGGATTGGAAGGATACAGTATTGAGATGATTTGTCAGTAATAAAATTTGAGTTAGAATAAGACCACTTTGTCGGAATTGTATTCTGGATTATAAAGGTCAAGCCCCTCTTTTTTGGAGGATGTCTGAAACGAATAACCTATGAGTATTGTCACTTTTGCCGTATTAAGCGGGAATGAGATAATGCATCAACTTCCCAAAATTATCAAATCAAGGAGGCATGGATGAGCCTGAAAAGAAACGTAAGTCTTGCGACAGGCTTGCGGTATAAGGGACAGGGTCCCTACCTGACCTTTATCCTGCACCGCATCGGCGGGCTGGGGATGGGGATTTTCGTCGCCGTGCATATTTTGGCATCATTTGCGGGGGGGAGCGTGGGCAGTTTTCTCAATGCGATATACACCAATTGGGCGTTTCAAATCTTTATTTTCTTCTGCGCGCTGTTTCACGCCATTAACGGACTTCGCATCACGATCAGCGATTTGTTCCCCAAACTCATCGAATATCAGCGGGAAGCCATTTGGGTGGAATGGGCGGTTTTCCTGCCCATTTTTGGGATTGCCGTGTTCGTGATCCTCAATTCTGCGCTGGGAGGCTGAAATGGCGACGACAAAACCAAGAACTCTTCCACTTTCGAAGCGGGGCTTGAACTTCGAGATGTTGATGTGGATCTTCACGCGCCTTTCCGCGCTGGCTATGTACGCGCTGATTCTCACCGCCGTCATCGGCGCCCTGATCATGGGCGCGCGCACGCAGATGAACATGGCAGACGTGCTGCGCTGGGGCTTTATGCCTAATGCCAGCCACGTTCAAAGCACGAACGTGCAAGACCTGGCTCCCTGGGCAAGCCCATTCTGGAAGACGACAGCGAGCCTGCTTCTCCTTGTGGCGGTGGCGCATGGCGTGCATGGACTGGTGGTCATTTCGGACGATTACATCGTCTCTGCCCGCGGACGGAACATCGCCCGCATCATCAGCATCATCATGGTCGTTTCGTTCAGCCTCATGGGGCTGTATATTATCTGGACTTCGTAGGAGCAATTCATGGCAAACGTTCATCAGTTTGATGTGGTCGTCGTCGGCGCGGGCGGCGCGGGACTCATGGCGGGTCTCTACGCTTCGCGCACGGCAAAGACGGCTGTCATCAGCAAACTCTATCCCACCCGCTCGCACACGGGCGCGGCGCAGGGCGGCATCGGCGCGGCGCTCGGCAATCTGGAAGAAGACCACCCCGAATGGCACACCTACGACACGGTCAAAGGGTCCGATTACCTCGGCGACCAGGATGCCATCGAGTTCATGTG
>DAOUBY010000041.1:0-2007 GCA_034432325.1 Anaerolineales bacterium | reverse complement strand
ACAAACTGCTGCCGAACACGAATTGCAAGCAATGCGGCGAGCCGACCTGTTATTCGTTCGCGTTGAAACTGACCGCCTCGCAAAAGAAACTCACCGACTGCCCGCCGCTGTTCGAGCCGCAGTATGCCGAAAAGCGCGCCGCACTCGAGGAAATCGTCATCGAAGCGCCAGCGCTGTAAGACAAAATTTATTTTGTCCGCTTCAGGACGAGCAGGACGAGATAAATCTCGTCCTACGAGGAGCCGCCATGAAAAAAGCATTGACCATTGTCCTGGAAGACAAGGACCTCATCGAGTTGATGCGTATCCTGACGGACAGCGACGCCGAGGGCGCGCTGGAATTCCTGCGGGAACATTTCAAGGGCAAGGCACGCGACCTGCTCGAAGGCGGTTGAAAGGTGATGATCGAAGTGCCAGGTGCTGGCGCATTGAAAGTAAGCGGAAATCTGTTCAAGAAATGAACTATCTCGACTCCATCACCCTCACCAAGACCCTGCCCTGTCTCGCCGAGCCTGGGCGCATCATCGTCATCGGCAAGCCGAACCGCCCGCTGGATGAGGTCATCCCCTACCTCGCCACTTTGCCTGGCGTGATTGCCTACAACCCCGAAACCTGCACGCTCACCTTTCGCCGCCCGCATGGATTTATGACGCTCTACTCGGACAAGGTGTACATCACGCAGGTGGTGGATGCCAGCGAAGGGCTGGAACTGTTTGCCGCTCTCAAGGAGGCGGTCAACGCGGTGTGGGAGAAGCGCGCCGAACTGGTGGCTGTCACCGCCAAAAAGCGCGCCCCGCGTCACCTGGACATTTGGGAGTTGCTGCCGCGCACCAATTGCCGTCAATGCGGCGAGGCGACTTGTCTCGCCTTCGCGGTCGGCCTGCTGCAACAAAAACGGGCGTTGACCGAATGTCCGCCCCTGCAATCCGATCCATCTTTTGCCGAACGAAAGGCAACGCTGGAAGCCATGCTATGACAACTCATCCAATTGAAATTTTGGCGGAGGTCATCGCCGTGCGGCACGGCGGCTCGGCGGCGAAACGTTCTTGACGAAGGTCACCCTGATTGTGTGACAGTTTTTTCGTTGACAGATGGTTTTTACGCAAATATACTTCAACGCATGTTGAACTATCTTTCCGATGAAGTCAAACCCGCCCCCGTCAACCTGGAATCGCTCGCTGAGCGGCTGAAAGTCCTGGCTGAGCCCAAGCGCCTGCTCATCTTCAATCTGCTGATGGAAGGCGTGCAGTGCAATTGCGAACTCGGCGACGCGCTTCAGATGGCGCCCAACCTGATTTCGCATCACCTCAGTAAATTGCGTGAAGCAGGCTTGGTGGATGTGGAACGCGATGCGGTCGATTCGCGCTGGGTGTACTACTCGGTCAACCGCGCCGCGCTGGAGGAACTCAACGCCGCCTTCGGCGCGTTCTTTGACCCGAAGCGCATCCAGCCGCGGCAGCCGAAATGCGGTCCGCGAATCAACGAGGAGACAGCATGAAGCGCAAAGTTTTGTTTCTCTGCACGGGGAATTCCTGCCGCTCGCAGATGGCGGAGGCGATTGTCAACGCGCGGCTTTCGGACGAGTGGCAAGCCGTCAGCGCGGGGACGAAGCCTGCGGGCTACGTCCACCCCAAGGCGGTGGAGGCGCTCCGAGAAATCGGGATCCAGCACGAGGGTCGCTCGAAGCGGGCGGATGAGTTTCGCGAGGTCGAATTCGATCTGATCGTCACGGTCTGCGATTCGGCGGCGGAGGAGTGTCCCGTCTGGCTCGGAAAGGGGAAGAAAGTCCATCACAGTTTCCCCGATCCCGCGTTGACCGATGACATGGACGATTTCCGCAAGGTGCGCGATGAGATTGCGCGGGAGATTCCCCAACTGCTGATGCAAGTTGGTTAAATTTTTGAATGTGGAGGTTTCTCATGACTGAAGTTGCAGCAACCCAAGCCCCGGCGAAAAGCCTGAGCAAACAACTGTCGTTTCTCGACCGTTACCTGACGCTGTGGATTTT
>DAOUBY010000040.1:0-12439 GCA_034432325.1 Anaerolineales bacterium | reverse complement strand
AAATACGCGCTTTCGTGAAGTACTGAAATTGGATTTACAAGGTGATTTCATCCCGTTTTTCTTCAGAAGCAGTGTTCATCCGTGTTCATCTACGGTAAACCCCGATTTATAAAACACTCTCTTAGAGAACGTTGATTACGCGTAAGTCCTGTTAACGTGAGTTCGGTATCAGGTTGAATTCAGAAATGCACCGCAGAGATGCCGAGTTCGCGGAGATTTTCCTATGGGTTTCTCTGTGTTCTTCGCATCCCGGCGGTTATCCCGAATTCAGGTTAAATCATCCCTGCCGCCGCTCGATATCTGCATTGACCTTGTGCGCAAACGCCCGTAAAATTTCACGCAACCCAACTCAGCAAAGGTCAATATGGCACGGTATCGCATCACGTATTGGAAGCACATTCCGCAATCGTTTGTCGTGGAAGGCGAGGGGCGCACAATCAAAAAACAACTCTCGCAAAAAGTTCAGGATAAGATAGACGCCTACGCCATGGTGGAGGGATTGACCTCGACCTCGGAGTATGCCGCGCAATACAAACGCGGAGAGTGGCTGGAACGCGGCGGCTCTCCCGAAGAAGTGGCAGATGCGCTTCTTTCTGAACTGGAAGCGGAGGCGGCAAAGATAGAGATTCCCCGCCGAAACGGGAAGCCGGGGTGAGTTGCCAATTACCAGTGAACAGTGAGCGTTTGTCAGTAACTGATGTTACGCAGTTTTCCCGTAGCGCGACATTTATGTCGCCTGAAAATACGAGATAAATCTCATGCTACTGCGTAAGGTGAGTCAGTAAAGCAGCCCGTCGAAAATCATTAGAAGACACGTTCTCCAACGTGTTCATCGGCGTACGGGAACGCCGTGTACGCGCAGGAATTTCCAACAAACTGTGATTTACCAGTAAGTAGTGAGCAGCAACATCCATGACAAAGAAACATACCATCATCCTGCAGCCTTCGGGCAGACGCGGTCAAGTGGAGGAAGGCACTTCCGTCCGCACGGCGGCGCGCGAGCTGGGCGTGGAGATCGAGTCCATTTGCGCGGAAAATGCCACCTGCGGCAAGTGCATGGTCTTGATCGAGGAAGGACGCTTCGAGAAGTACAACATTGACTCGAAACGCGACCATCTCTCCCCCGTTTCCACCGAAGAAGCCAACTATTTCAAACGCCGCCCCAAACTGCTGAAGGACAAAGGCTGGGAGGTGGGGCAGGTGCGTCTCTCGTGTCAGGCAAGGATTCGCGGCGACGTGCTGATCAACGTTCCGGAGGAGAGCCGCGGCAACAAGCAAATTGTGCGAAAAACCGCGCGCGAACGGCAGATCGAAATCAAGCCGGCGATTCGCAAATATTTGGTTTCAATGAGCCCGCCTACGCTGGAGCGTCCGATTGCCGATTGGGAGCGGCTGGCAAAAGGCTTGGAGACTTCGATGGCGCTGGTGCGCGGGACGGAGGAGAAACTTCCGCGCTGGTATGAGTTGAAGATTGATTATCAGTGCCTGCGGACGCTCTCGCAGACCCTGCGCGAAGCGAAGTGGCAGGTGACGGTTTCGGTGTGGAACGACAGGGAGGTGATTCAAGTTCAGCCCGGCTATGTGGAGGATAGTTACGGCGCGGCGGTGGATATTGGCTCGACGACGGTGGCGCTCTATCTGTGCAACCTGCGGACGGGCGAACTGCTGGCGGCGGAATCCGAGATGAATCCGCAGATTGTGTACGGCGAGGATGTCATGTCGCGCATTCAGTACACCATCGAGCATCCCGACGGGCTGGAGAAACTGCACAAGGCGATTATTGCAACGCTGAACAAGTTGTTGAAGCAGGCGGTGAAGACGGCGAACATGTCATCCCTGACGCCGCCCGCCAGGGCAGGTGTGCGAGCGCAAGACGCGAAGCAATCGCCTGTTGAAGAGGAGATTGCTTCGGGCAACAACCGCCCTCGCAATGACATAAAGGTGGAGGATATTTTGGAGGTGGTCTTGGTTGGGAATTCGACCATGCACCACCTCGTGTTGAACCTGCCGCCAAAGGATTTGGGGCTGGCGCCGTTCGTGCCTGCCATCCATGAATCGGTTGACGTGAAGGCGCGGGAGTTGGGGTTGCAGATCAACCCATCGGGGAATGTACATGTGTTACCGACCATCGCTTCGTTTGTAGGAGCGGACACAAGCGCGATGATCCTCGCGGAGGAACCGCACAAGCAGGATGAGAACTGGCTGTTGATTGACGTTGGCACAAACGCAGAACTGGTGCTGGGCAACCGCAAACGGCTGGTCTGCACATCCACGCCGACGGGTCCCGCGCTGGAAGGGGCGCACGTGGAATACGGCATGCGCGCCGCACCCGGCGCCATCGAACGAGTGCATATAGATGAGAAGACCCTCGAACCGCGATACAAAATCGTCGGCGAGGAGGAATGGAACACAGGCAAGGCAAAGGGCATTTGCGGCTCCGCCATCATTGACGCGGTGGCAGAATTGTTCCGGGCGGAGATTGTGGATTCTCGGGGCAGATTCAGGAAAGAGTTAAAGTCGAAGCGTGTGCGGGAGGGAGAGTCGGGTTGGGAGTATGTCATTGCCTGGGCGGAGGAAACGTCCATCGGCCGCGACATCCCCATCACCCAGCAGGATGTGAGGCAAATTCAACTGGCGAAGGCGGCGTTGTTCACGGCGGCGCGCACGCTCTTGAAGCGGATGAACCTGCAAAGCCCTGATAAAATCATCCTGGCTGGCGGCTTCGGCAGTTACATTGATAAAGAGAAGGCGATGTTGATTGGCTTGATCCCCGATTGCCCGCTGGAGAATGTGTATGCGGTGGGCAACGCGGCGGGCGACGGTGCGCGGATTGCGCTGTTGAACATCGAAAAACGGAATGAGATTGACAGCGTGACGCGCAAGGTGGAACGGTTCGAACTGCCGACCGACCCGGAGTTTCAGAATCAGTTCATGCTTGCCACGAGTTTTCCGCACATGAGCGAGCCGTTTCCGCACATTGCCCATCTGATTCCGCACCGCAAGGCGGATCCGATGGCGAAGAATTTTATGAAGTGACCCTCACCCCTGCCCCTCTCCCATTTTGGGAGAGGGGTGTAGGGGCGAGGGCGGAGGAACTATGAACAAATTTCTCGAACGATTGCAAAGCGGGGAGATTCTCGTTGCGGATGGGGCAACAGGCTCGAATTTGCAGAAGATGGGGCTGAAGCCCGGCAAGCCGCCGGAAGATCTCGTCATTGACGATCCCGATACCATCTTCAAACTGGCTTCCTCCTTCGTCGAAGCCGGGTCGGACATCATCCTGACCTGCACCTTCGGCGGGACGCGCATGCGGATGAAGGATTCGAAATATCAGGATCGGGCGCCGGAGGTGAACATGCGCGCGGCGGAGATTGCCCGCAAAGCCGCATCGGCGCGTAACGGAGTGCTGGTCGCCGGTTCGATGGGACCGGTCGGCGCGTTGATCAAGCCCTACGGTCCGCTGGAGGCGGAGGAGGTGCGGGCGACGTTTGCGGAGCAGGCAAAGGCGCTCGCGGAGGGCGGCGTGGATTTACTGCTCATCGAGACGATGTTCTCGTTCGAAGAGACGACCGCCGCGTTCGAGGGCGCACGCTCGGTCACCGATTTGCCCATCGTGGTCTCATTCAGTTATGACCGCGGCACGCGCACGATGATGGGCGTCAAGCCGAAGGATGTCATCAAGCGTTATTCCGAGATGGGCGCGGCGCTGGTCGGCGCAAACTGCGGCACAACGCTGGAGAACATGGAAGCCGTGGTGAAGGAATACGCGGCGACCGTTCCGAACTTTCCGCTTTGGGTGAAGCCGAATGCGGGCGTCCCGCACATGGACATCGAGACCGAGCAGGGAGTGTATGACATGACCCCCGAAGACATGGCGAGGTATTCGCTGAAGTACATCGAGTTGGGGGCGAAGGTGGTCGGCGGGTGTTGCGGGAACACGCCGGAGCATATCGCGGCGATTGTGAAGGCGGTGAAGTAATTGGTGATTGGTAATTGGTAATTGGTAATTGGATGCGTGAAAAGATACTTTCGCTGCTGGGGGGGCAAAAAATGGAGGCGGTTCCCGCCTTCAGCGGGTTGATTCACGTCACGACGGCAGGATTGGAACGCGAAGGGCTGATGTGGCACGAAGTCCATCGCGATGCGCGGAAGATGGCGCGCGCAGCGGCGAGTACCTTCAAATTGACGGGGATGCCTTCCGCAACGCTGCCGCTGGATTTGTGCGCGCCCGCCGAAGCGCTGGGTTCAGAGTTGAATTTTTATGAGGATGGAAGACTGCAGTTCCCGCAGGTGAGGAGGGTGGTATTCGAGAGTACGAGGGATATTGGTAAATGGGTAACTGGTAATTGGGGGAAGGGCAGGATTCAACTGATTTGCGATGCAATACGGCTGGTGAAGGAAGAGATTGGCGGGGAAGTTGTCATTTCGGGGTTGCTGCCGGGTCCATACACGCTGTTGTTGTATCTCTGCAATCTGCCGAATATGGTGAGGGAAATGAAGAAGGAGCCGCAGATGGTTCTGGATGCGCTCTTTCATCTTTCGTCCTTCCTCGCAGAGATCGGCAAGGCATACCGCGAAGCGGGCGCAGACTTTATCACCATCCACGATATGGGCGGGTCGGCGGGTTTCGTGGGACCGTCGGTGTATGAGCAGTTCGTGTTCCCGGCGGAGAGGGATTTGATTGGGAAACTGCCGAAGCCGCGCGTGCTTTCTGTGTGCGGGCGGATGGACAAGGCGTTGACTCTGTTTGCGCGGAGCGGCGCGGAGGCGGTGTCGGTGGATCAGGTGACAGATCTGATGTCGGCGCGGGAGGCGCTGAGGGATGTCTTGCTGTTTGGGAATCTCGATCCGCTGGAAACGCTTTTGAGGGGAGATGAGGCTCAGGTCGCTGGGGCAGTTGCCGGGGCGAAAGAGGCGGGTGTGGATTCCGTCTGGCCGGGATGCGATCTCGTCCTGTCCACGCCCATTCAAAACATCCGCCGCATGGTTGGGTGAATATCCCTCCAATATCCCATCGTTAAACTTGACGCGTCAACACGGATATGCTACCATCACTGAAACTTTTGTTCGATGTTGAGGAGAATTTCATGTTCCGAATAAAACGAGGCTCGATCATCGCCTCCACCTTGCTTCTGGCTGTCACGCTGCTCTCTGCCTGCCGCCAACCCTATTCCACGCCGCCTGCGGCGACCAACACGCCGATTGACCCGAATAGTTTCTTTTCGACGCCGATTCCGAGTCAGCCTGCAAATATACAGGATGTGGAAACAATCACCACGCAGACTGCCGCCGCCGCGCTGGTGTCGCCCACGCCGGGCGCTGAAACTACTGCGCTTCCCTCCGCCGGGGCAACTGCCACTGTGACCCCCATCATCAACCTCCCCCCCACCGCCACCCAGGCTGTGGCTGCAGCGCCTTCTTCCACATCGGTCCCTGTGGGTTCGAGACCCTCGACGTACACCTTGAAGAAGGGCGAGTTCCCGTATTGCATTGCGCGCCGCTTCAATGTGGACCCGGACGAACTGCTGCGGTTGAGCGGGTTGAGCGCCGGCGTCTTGTATCCGCCGGGCACCGTGTTGACCATCCCGCAATCGGGCAGTTTCCCCGAAAGCCGCATGCTGCGGAATCATCCTGCCACGTATACGGTGTCGTCTGCCGATGAAACGGTGTACAGCGTGGCTTGTCTCTTCGGCGATGTTGACCCCTCTGCGATAGCGCAAGCCAACGGCATTTCGGCGGATGCCGCCTTGAACGTCGGTCAGACGTTGAGCATCCCGTAGAAAAGCGTTTCGAGAATGAAAAGCCCGGGTCACGCCCGGGCTTTTGCTTTATAATCGCGCTATTCACCAGCAAAGGACCTCTCATGCCCTCTTTTGAACTTCTCAAATCGGAAACCCTCATGCAGGGCCGCGCCTTCAAAATCCGCCGTGACTGGCTCAAGACGCCGGATGGGCGTGAGACAAAATTCGAAATCATCGAACATGGCGGTTCGGTCATCATCATCCCTGTGGATGCGGAGGGCAATCTGTTGTTTGTGCGTCAGTACCGTCACGCCGCCGGGCAAGACCTGCTCGAACTGCCAGCCGGCACACGCGACGGCGACGAACCGTTCGATGAGTGCGCGGCGCGCGAAATCCGCGAGGAGACGGGCATGGAAGCGGGCAGGCTGCAAAAGGTGGGCGAATTTTATCTGGCGCCCGGCTATTCCACCGAGTTCATGATGGTGTACCTTGCCACAGATTTGAAGCACAACCCGCTGGAAGCGGACGACGATGAATTCCTCTCGGTGGAAAAAATTCCGATTGCAGAGGCAGTTCGCAGGGCGGAACGAGGCGAAATTCCCGACGCAAAATCGCTGGCGGCGCTCTTTCTGGCGCGTCCGTATCTGACACAGGGAAAATGAGGGTTTTCAATCCCACCATTCTTGTCCGAAATTATGACAACAGGCACAAGGATTTAAGCCATTCATAACTAACACGTTTTATTTACCGGGGGATACACTTGCTCGAATGTAAAAATCCGGGTACTGCAACCCGTTCCAAAGGAGTAAGTATGAAAAAGACCACAATCATGATGGACGGCAATGAAGCCACCGCCTCGGTGGCGCATCGCCTCAATGAAGTGATTGCCATTTATCCCATTACCCCTTCCTCTGCCATGGGCGAATTCGCAGACGAATGGTCTGCCAAAGGCAAAAAGAATTTGTGGGGCACAGTGCCGCTGGTCATCGAGATGCAATCGGAGGGCGGCGCGGCGGGAACGGTTCACGGCGCACTGCAAACCGGCGCACTCTCCACCACCTTCACCGCCTCGCAGGGTTTGCTGTTGATGATTCCCAACATGTACAAGATTGCAGGCGAACTCACCAGCACGGTCTTTCATGTGGCGGCGCGTTCCATTGCGGCGCAAGCCCTCTCCATCTTCGGCGACCATCAGGACGTGATGGCGGTGCGGCAGACCGGCTGGGCGCTCTTTTCGAGCGGCTCGGTGCAGGAGGCGCACGACTTCGCCGCCATCGCCCAGATGTCCACCCTCAAAGCCCGCGTGCCGTTCCTGCACTTCTTCGACGGCTTCCGCACCTCGCATGAAGTGACCAAGATCACGCTGCTTTCGGATGACGAACTCCGCCTCCTTCTGGACGAGGACCTGATTCGCGCCCACCGGGCGCGCGCCCTCAACCCCAACCGGCCCGTCCTGCGCGGCACCGCCCAAAACCCCGATGTGTACTTCCAGGCGCGCGAAACGGTCAACCCGTTCTACGCGGCGGTTCCAGCCATCACGCAGGAAGCCATGGACAGGTTCGCCCGGGTGGCGGGGCGGCAGTACCACCTGTTCGATTACGCCGGTCACCCCGAAGCGGAACGGGTTGCCGTCATCATGGGCTCCGGCGGCGAGACAGCCGAGTCAACGGTCAAATATCTTGCGGCGCGCGGCGAGAAAGTCGGCGCGATTCGCGTGCGTTTGTACCGCCCGTTTTCCATCGAACATTTCATCAACGCCCTGCCGAAAACCGTGCAGGGCATCGCCGTTTTTGACCGCACCAAGGAGCCCGGCGCGCTGGGCGAGCCGCTTTACCAGGATGTCGTCAACGCACTGGTGGAAAGCGGGCGCAGCGGCATCAAGGTCATCGGCGGAAGGTATGGCTTGTCGTCCAAAGAGTTCACGCCTGCCATGTTCAAAGCCGCGCTGGACGAACTCACCAAGCCCGAACCGAAGAATCACTTCACCGTCGGCATTTATGACGATGTGAGCCACACCAGCCTCGAGTACGACCCCTCCTTCTCGGTGGAGGATGAGGAGACCGTTCGTTGTGTGTTCTTCGGTCTCGGTTCGGACGGGACGGTGGGCGCCAACAAGAACTCCATCAAAATCATCGGCGAGGAAACCGATAACTACGCCCAGGGTTACTTCGTGTACGACTCGAAGAAATCGGGGACGATGACCATCTCGCATTTGCGGTTTGGTCCCAAGCCCATTCAGGCGCCGTATGTGATCGAGGCGAATCAGGCGAACTTTGTGGCGTGTCACCAATTCTCTTTCCTCGAGCGGTTCGACATGCTGAAGTACGCGAAAGAGGGCGCGGTCTTCCTGCTCAACAGCCTGTATGGACCGGACGAGGTCTGGGATCATCTGCCTGCCGAAGTCCAGCAGGACATCATCCAGAAGAAACTCAAGTTCTACGTCATCAACGGTTACGAGGTCGCCGAGAAGACCGGCATGGGCGGGCGCATGAACACCATCATGCAGACGGCGTTCTTCGCCATCAGCGGCATCCTTCCGCGCGAAGCGGCGATTGCCGAAATCAAGCACGCCATCGAAAAGACCTACGGCAAACGCGGCGAGGCGGTGGTGCGGAAAAATTTCGAGGCGGTGGACCGCACGCTCGAACATCTTTATGAGGTCAAGGTTCCAGCGGAGATAACGTCGAAGATCAGGCGCCGGCCGCCGGTCCCGGCAGATGCGCCGGAGTTCGTCCGCAATGTGTTGGGCGAGATGATCGGCTTCAACGGCGACCGCATCCCCGTCTCTGCCCTGCCGGTGGACGGGACCTTCCCCACTGCCACCACGCAATGGGAGAAGCGTAACATCGCGCTGGAAATCCCTGTTTGGGAGCCGGATCTGTGCATTCAGTGCGGCAAGTGCGTGATGGTATGTCCGCACGCGGTCATCCGTCACAAGGTGTACGACGAAAAACTGCTGGAGGGCGCGCCGGAGACGTTCAAGCACAGCGTTTCGAAATTCAAGGAGTTTTCGCCCGGTTACGCCTACACAGTGCAGGTGGCGCCGGAGGATTGCACCGGCTGTACGCTGTGCGTGGAAGCCTGCCCGGTCAAGGATAAGAGCCAGGCGGGGCGCAAAGCCATCAACATGGCGCCTCAGCCGCCCCTGCGCGAGCAGGAAGCCAGGAACTGGGAGTTCTTCTTGAGCCTTCCGGATCCCGACCGCAAGTTGATCAACCCCTCCACCATCAAGAATTCGCAATTGCTCCGCCCGCTGTTCGAGTTCAGCGGCGCCTGCGCCGGATGCGGCGAAACGCCGTACGTGAAGCTCGTTTCGCAGTTGTTCGGGGACCGGGCGGTCATTGCCAACGCCACAGGCTGTTCCTCCATCTACGGCGGCAACCTCCCCACCACGCCCTGGGCGGTGGACGCCAAGGGGCGCGGTCCTGCCTGGTCGAACTCGCTGTTCGAGGACAACGCGGAGTTCGGTCTTGGCATGCGGCTGACGATTGACAAACAAACGGAATACGCCCGCGAACTGCTCCCGCTCTTCGAAAACGAACTCAGCAAAGACCTGGTGGACGCGATTCTGAACGCCGATCAATCCAGCGAGGCGGGCATCGAGGCGCAGCGTGAACGGGTTGCCGAACTGCGCGAAAAACTCGGCCGGCTGGACGACCCGCGCGCCCGCGACCTGATCAGCGTGGCGGATAACCTCGTCAAAAAATCCGTGTGGATCATCGGCGGCGACGGCTGGGCGTACGACATCGGCTACGGCGGTCTCGATCATGTGCTGGCGAGCGGGCGCAACGTCAACATTCTGGTGCTGGATACGGAGGTCTATTCGAACACCGGCGGTCAGGCAAGCAAAGCCACGCCGCGCGCGGCGGTTGCCAAGTTTGCGATGAGCGGCAAGGGGCTGCCCAAAAAAGACCTTGGCTTGATTGCCATGTCTTACGGGTACGTCTATGTGGCGCGCGTCGCCATGGGCGCCAACGACCAGCAAACCCTGCGCGCCTTCCTCGAAGCCGAATCCTATGAGGGTCCCTCGCTCATCATCGCTTACAGTCACTGCATCGCCCACGGTTACGATATGGCGAAGGGTCTCGAACAGCAGAAACTGGCGGTGCAGTCGGGTCATTGGCCCATGTATCGCTACGATCCGCGTCTCGCTGCACAGGGGCAAAATCCGCTCGTCATCGAATCGAAGGAGCCCAGCATCCCCCTCGCGCAATACGCCTACAACGAGACACGCTACAAAATGCTCGCCCAACTGGACGAAGCCCGCGCCGAGGAACTGATGCGCCAAGCACAGCAGGACGCCAAATCGCGCTGGACGCTCTACCAGCAGATGGCATCCATGCACTACAACGGAGACAAAAAGGAGTAGGACATGACGGATCTTTCCACGACTTATCTTGGTCTGCCCTTAAAGAACCCGCTCGTCGCCTCAGCCTCTCCCCTCTCAAAAAAGATCGACCGGGCAAAACGGCTGGAGGAGGCTGGAATTGCGGCGATTGTGATGTATTCGCTCTTCGAGGAGCAAATCATCCACGAAAGCCTGGAACTGGATCACTACCTGAGTCGCGGCAGTGAGTCATTTGCCGAGGCGCTCTCCTACCTGCCGGATGGCGGCTTATACGGCATCAGCCCCGAAAAGTATTTGAACCATCTCGGCGGGTTGAAAAAGGCGTTGTCCATTCCGGTCATCGGGAGTCTGAACGGCGTCTCGAAGGGCGGCTGGACGAATTACGCCCGCAAGATCGAGGAGGCCGGCGCCGACGCGCTCGAACTCAATCTGTATTTCATCCCCACCGAGCCGGAGATGACCTCCAGCAACATCGAGAACATGCAGGTGGAACTGGTGGCGGAGGTCAAATCTGCCATCAAGATACCGCTGGCGGTGAAAATCAGCCCGTTCGTTACCGCCATTCCGAACTTTGTCAAACGGCTTGTGGAGGCGGGCGCCGACGGACTGGTGATGTTCAACCGCTTCTACCAGCCCGATTTCGACCTGGATGAATTGGAAATTCTCCACAGTCTCGATTTGAGCACCTCTGCCGAGGTACGTTTACCATTGCGCTGGATTTCGATCCTGTACGGAAAGGTCAATGCGGATTTTGCGCTGACCAGCGGCGTGCACACCTACCGCGACGTGCTGAAGGCGATGATGGCGGGGGCGAAGGTGGCAATGATGGCGTCGAATCTGCTGCACAATGGCGAGCAGGTTGCCGGTCAGATGTTGAACGATCTCGAGGCGTGGATGAAGGAACGCGAGTATGTCTCCATTCGTCAGATGCAGGGGAGCATGAGTCAAAAGGCAGTCCGCGAGCCTGCGGCGTTCGAGCGCGCGAATTACATGAAAGTGCTGGGGTCGTTCAGAGACCTGCCGTAAACAAAACGGTTAACAACAAAAAGGCTCTCGAGCAATCGGGAGCCTTTTCAATTCAAAGAAGATGGCAATTATTCGGCAGGGACAGGGGCAGCAGTCTTGCGCTGACGGAACGTGATGCGGGCACGCGTAAGGTCGTAGGGTGACATTTCCATGACCACGCGATCGCCCAGCAAAATGCGAATGTAATGTTTGCGCATTTTGCCGGAAAGATACGCAAGCACTTCGTGTCCGTTGTCGAGGCGCACGCGGAATTGTGTGCCGGGCAACGCCTCCACCACAACGCCCTCTGCTCGGATTTTCTCTTCCTCTTTTGCCATAGAACCTCTTTCTATTCACCTTCCTTGGTGAACGTGCGCCGCTTGATGCGGCGGATCGCCTTCTTCTTTTCCATGCGGCGCTGTTCGCTCTTGGAGACGAACCAGCGTTTGCGGCGAACCGTGCTCAACACGCCGCTCTTGACGACTTTCTTACGAAAACGCTTGAGCAAAGAGTCCTGGGATTCGCCGTTGCGTAGATTTACAGATGCCAAAGCAATTCACCTCCTTTCCGCATGGAAATTGCCCAAAAAAAACAGCCGAGCGGAATTCTCTCGGCCGAGGCATGGTTCGCACAGGAAGGAACGACAGGCTGATCCTGGGATCAAATTGTA
The DNA here is from genome assembly GCA_034432325.1 of Anaerolineales bacterium. Classification (GTDB taxonomy): domain Bacteria; phylum Chloroflexota; class Anaerolineae; order Anaerolineales; family Villigracilaceae; genus Defluviilinea. The sequence continues at coordinate 675 of DAOUBY010000040.1, read as the reverse complement.
CGCTTCACGCTCCTTTTGTAAAGGGGACGGTCACGTCCTCAGCCGATGATGAAAATATTATACACGATTTGCAGGTTCAAGAAAAGCCTGCATGACGAGTGTTAAAAAAGAAAAAGTCTCCTGGCAATGACCTACTCTCCCAGGAGGTCGCCCTCCAAGTACCATCGGCGCTGACGGGCTTAACTGCCGGGTTCGGGATGTTACCGGGTGTGACCCCGCCGCTCCAATCACCAAGAGACTTATTCACAAGGTTGTTCTGAACAGCAACTGACGAATTTACTGAAGAGTAATAAGTTCTCCGCACCACGGGATTCAGCCCTCGACCATTAGTACAACTTAGCTAAACGCCTTTAGATATACGCGCTTACACTTGTTGCCTATATAGCAGGTGGTCTACCTGCGGTCTTACTCCATTAACTGGAATACAGGGATCTAATCTTGAGGCGAGTTTCCCACTTAGATGCTTTCAGCGGTTATCTCTGCCCGACGTAGCTACCCAGCAATGCCGCTGGCGCGACAACTGGCACACCAGAGGTCGGTCCACTCCGGTCCTCTCGTACTAGGAGCAGCTCCTCTCAAATCCCTTGCGCCCACAGCGGATAGAGACCGACCTGTCTCACGACGGTCTGAACCCAGCTCGCGTACCGCTTTAACGGGCGAACAGCCCGACCCTTG
>DAOUBY010000039.1:0-7454 GCA_034432325.1 Anaerolineales bacterium | reverse complement strand
TGAATTCCTCGCGTCCCAGTTCTTCGCGCGTCACCTCCTCGTTTTTGAGCAGGTCGCGTTCCACCATCAGTTGCGTGGCGATGCCGGCGTGATCGGTGCCAGGCACCCACAGGGTGGGAATGCCCTTCATGCGGTGATAGCGGATCATCAGGTCTTCCACGCTGACGAACATGGCGTGACCGAGATGCAGTTCGCCCGTCACGTTGGGCGGCGGGATGGAAATGACGAACGGCTTGACGGACGGGTCGAAGCCCGGCTTGTTGGGGTCGTTCCACGGCTGAAAGTAGCCGCCTGCCTCCCACATCGCGTAGATGCGCGACTCGGTGGCTTTGAAGTCGTAGGCTTTGGGCAGTTCTTGTTTGGTCATTCGTTCTCCTCATTTCATTGCGGGAGCGCTCTTGTTCTTCGCGGCGAAGCAATCTCATGCTCCCGGCAGAGCGCTTCACCCTTTGGGCTCGCAATGACTATAAAATTACCTGTCCAGCGCGCGTTGGAGAACGCGCTCTACGCAAGGTTTTGCGTAAGTTCACGTTACTTACGCGTAATCGGCGTTCTCTAACGCCAATGACCTGTCCAGCGCGCGTTGGAGAACGCGCTCTACGCAAAGTTTTGCGTAAAAATAAACAAAAGCGCCTCGTCCATTGTGAGGACGAAGCGCGCGCTCCGCGGTACCACCTCGATTTCCCGCACTTGCCTGCGGGACACTCTGTGACCGACCAGCATCGGTCTTTGCTGTAACGGGCAATCCCGCGCCGTTCTACTAATCACTAATCGCTGGATTACTGACGTTCTTCGGCGTTCTCGTATTCAGACGACTTCGACGCTGTTTCCCTGCGGAGACTTCCACCGATTGTCTCCTTCTCTATCAGGCAACCCCGCGTCTACTCCTTCTGAATGGCGCGGATTATACAATACTGCCCGCCTGGTACGCAAGGGGGAGCGGCGGGGCGATTCAATTTGGTTGCCTTTTATCTTCATTGGTTGTACAATGTCTCAAATCCCAATCCCAACTCATTCGGAGGAATAAGCCATGGAAACCACAAGCGACGACAAACTTTGGGCAGCGCTGAGTTATGTCTTTGCGCCTCTCATCGGCATCATTGTCCTGCTCATGGAAGACAAAAAATCCCGTCCATTCATCAAGTTTCATGCGGTGCAGTCCATTGCGGCGAGCGTCGCCTTTTGGATTGTCGCCACGATTTTAACCACGGTAACCATTGGTATTGGCGGTATATGTGTGCCGCTCCTATGGCTGGTCTTCCTGTATTGGGCATACAAGGCATATCAGGGCGAGATGGTCGAAATCCCTGTTGTGACCAATTTCATCAAGGGTCAGGGCTGGGCGTAGCCAGCAGACTGAAATGCCAAAGGCTCACGCAAGGCGTGAGCCTTTTTTGTTTCAGTTTCCTGCACTTTTAACCTGCAGCCCTGGCGGGTTTTTCCGCGCCCTCCACCGGCAGGAGGAAGGTGAACGTGGTTCCCTTGCCCTCCTCGCTTTCCGCCCAGATGCGCCCGCCATGCAACTCGATCATGGATTTGGCGACCGAAAGCCCCAGCCCCATGCCGCCATGCTTGCGCGTGAGATGCGATTCCACCTGAAAAAACCGCTCGAAGATTTTCGGCAATTCACGCGCCGGAATGCCGATGCCGTTATCGCGCACGGTTACTTTGACGTAGCCGCTGTCTTCCTCGATGTCGAGCCGCACCGTCCCGCCCGGTTCGGTGAATTGGAGCGCGTTCTTCACCAGATTGCTCAGCGCAATGTTGATCTTGGTCTGATCCGCCTCGATGAAGTATGGCGCGCTGCCCCATTCGCGCAGCAGGGTAATGTTCTTCGACTTCGCCTCGTCCTGAAACGTCAGAATGACATCCTCCGCAATGCGCGACATGGAGACTTTATTGCTTCGCACGCGCGCGGCGCCGGTTTGCACATTTTCCATATCCGAGATGTTTTCGATGATCTCCTTGAGCCGCGTGGCGTTGCGGATGATCGTCTCCAGCTGCGCCTGATATTCCTTGCCGGCCAGTTCCTTGAGAAAGGTGGCGTGACCGAGGATCAAGCCCAGGGGAGTCCGCAGTTCGTGCGAGGTGATGGCGATAAAGTCCGTTTTGAGGCGTTCGAGGTCTGCCAGTTGAATGCGCACGGCTTTGACCTTCCGTTCCAGGTAGGCGTTGCGCATTGCCTGCCCGGCAATCGCCGCCAGCGTGACCAGGATGGTGAGGTCGTCCTCGGTATAATGAGCGTTGTTCTGTTTGTTGAGCGCTTCCAACACGCCGATGATCTCCCCCTGCACAATGATGGGAACCGCCGCCAGCGAATGCGTCTCGTGTTTGGTGAGGCGGTCAATCATCTTGAAGTGACGCTGGTCTGCCCGTGTATCCTGAATAATGAGCGGATGTCCCTTGCGGAAGACCTCGCCCGCCACGCTCCCCTCCAGCGGAACCCCCATCGGGCGCAGAATTTCCCGGTCGAACCAGACCGTGGAGAGGAAGCGCAATTCCTTTGCCTCGGCGTCGTATTCGAGGATGGAGGCGAGTTCACTGTCGGTCATTTCACTCGCTTCGGCGATGATGGTCTGCAAAAAGGACTCGATGTCGGGAGCGGTGGTCAACCCCCTCACCACTTCCAGCAGACGTTCCAAATCCTCGATGCGCTCGTTGGCTGGCATGACCTGAATTATACAACACCGGCGGATGGGCAATTTGCCGCCTGAAACATTCCACCCTTCCATCCCGCAAAAGTGGGTACAATCCTGTCAGAAATCAAAAACACACAAAAGGAGTCTCGAACCAAATGTCCAATAAAAAAGTACGCGTTGCCATCATCGGTGTGGGAAACTGCGCCTCCTCCCTCGTCCAGGGAGTGCAATTCTACAAAAACGCCAAAGCCGATGAAGTCATCCCCGGCATCATGCACACCCAACTGGCAGATTATCACGTCGGCGACATCGAATTCACCCTCGGCATAGACGTGAACGCCTCCAAAGTCGGCAAAGACCTTTCCGAAGCCATCTTTGCCGAACCCAACAACACCTATAAATTTGCCGATGTGCCGCATCTCGACGCCCCCGTCGTGCGCGGCATGACCCACGACGGACTCGGCAAATACCTGAGCGGCATCATCCAAAAAGCGCCCGGTCCCACCGCCGACATCGTCCGCCTCCTGCGCGAGACCAAAACCGACGTGGTCGTCAACTTTCTGCCCGTCGGCTCCGAAATGGCGACCAAATGGTACGTCGAACAAGCCATTGAGGCCGGCTGCGCCTTCGTCAACGGCATCCCCGTCTTCATCGCCTCCTCCCAATACTGGGGCAAACGCTTCGCCGACGCCGGCCTGCCCATCCTCGGCGACGACATCAAAAGCCAGGTCGGCGCCACCATCCTGCACCGCCAGCTTGCCACCCTCTTCATTGACCGCGGCGTCAAAATCGAACGCACCTACCAGCTCAACTTCGGCGGCAACACCGACTTCCTCAACATGCTCGAACGCGAACGCCTCGAAAGCAAAAAAATCTCCAAAACCAACGCCGTCACCAGCATGATCCCCTACCCGCTCCACCCCGATAACGTCCACGTCGGTCCCTCCGACCATGTGCCGTGGCTCACCGACCGCAAATGGGCATACATCCGCATGGAAGGCACCACCTTCGGCAACGTCCCCCTCAACATCGAAGTCAAACTCGAAGTATGGGACAGCCCCAACTCCGCCGGCGTCATGATTGACGCCATCCGCTGCGCCAAACTCGCCCTCGACCGTGAACTCGCCGGCCCCATCGTCGGACCGTCTTCCTACTTCTTCAAAACCCCGCCCGTCCAATTCCGCGACGAAATCGCCAAACAAAAGGTCGAAGACTTCATCTCCGGCAAATCCGAAGAATAACCCTCCCCGCCGATCACTGCTCACTGTTCACTGACCCTCCTCATGCCTCCTCGCCTCCTCCTCCGCCTCAGCCTGCTCGCCATCCTCCTGACCGCCTGCGCCCCCGCCGCCGCTCCCGCCCCCACCCTCGACGTGAGCGCCCTCTCCACGCAGGCATACCAGACCGCCCTCGCCGCCCTCCAGCCCACCTCCACCCCAGCCCCCACCGACACCCCCCTCCCCCCGCCCACCGCCGTCCGCACCCCGCCTGCCCTGCCTGCCCCCTTCACCACCGCCCGCCTCAACCCCCTCGACACCCCTCACACCTACGAAGCGGACGCCTGCCGCTACCTCTACAACAAATGGAAGTCCGACAACGCCGCCCCCGGCACCGTCGTCATGGTCGTCATGCTCCACGGCATCAAACGGGACGCGGCAGACGTCACCGCCAACGACATCACCGTCGAAGACTTCCAAAAGATGATGAACGACCTGCACGAACAGGGCTTCCAGGCAATCAGCGCCGCCCAACTGGCAGACTTCCTCGACCGCAACGCCTACATCCCTCCGCGCTCCGTCCTCCTCATCCAGGATGACCGCCGCACCGGCGAAAACTTCAACACCCACTTCCGCCCCTACCATGAACAATGGGGCTGGGTGGTCGTCAACGCCTGGATCAGCGCCGAAGACGGACCCCGCGCCATCGCCCTGCAAGACAACATCGCCCTCGAAGCCGAAGGCTGGGTGGACCACCAATCGCACGGCTACATCCACAACATCAACATGACCGACGCCTCCACCGACGAATTCATCCGCACCGAATTCGAAAAATCCATCGCCGACCTCCAGCAGAACTTCCACAAAACCCCCGTCGCCATCATCTGGCCCGGCGGCGGCTTCGGCGTCCGCCCCGTACAAATCGCCCGCGAATACGGCTACCGCCTCGGCTTCACCGTCAACCCGCGCGGACCCGTCATGTACAACTGGATTCCCCTCGCCGACCAGCCCGACCCCGCCCGCCCCTCCTACCTCCCCGAAGGCTACGTCAACGACCCGCGCATGGTCATCCCGCGCTACTGGCCCTACCAGGTGCGCGCCCAACTCGACAACGTCCGCAACATCGGCAAGGAAGCCGCCGCCTACGCCGAACAAAACAAAGCCATCGAACTCGAATACTACGACATCGTCTGCGCGCCGGCGCTGGGCGCCATCCCGTAACGCCTGCTGCGCGCGCCTGCGCCGCCGGGGATGTATACTTATCTCAAGATGGATCACCAGCCTTACATCCCCGGCACGAAGCCGGCAGACCCCGGTCCGCTCTCGCGCTTTATGCCTCCCCTCGAGGAAGGGGTTCTCTCGCGCTGGCTCCCGCTTCATGCCCGACCCGGCGCCTGGGTGCTCGACCCCTTCGGCTTTTCCCCCCGCCTCCTCCTCGAAGCCGCCCGCGCCGGCTGCCGCGTCCTCGTCACCGTCAACAACCCCATCACCCGCTTTCTCGTGGAGACCTCCGCCCAGCCTCCCGCCGAAGCGGATTTCAAAGCCGCCCTCTCCGAACTCGAAACCGCCAAAAAAGGCGACGAGCGCCTCGGCGCGCATCTCCAATCCCTCTACCTCACCCCTTGCCAAAAATGCGAACGCGACATCCAGGCGGAAGCCTTCCTCTGGCGCAAAGGCGAAGACGCCCCCTACGCCCGTCTCTACACCTGCCCGCACTGCGGCGACGCCGGCGAACGCCTTGCCGTTCAACAGGATATTGACCGCGCCAGAAGAATCGCCGCCACCGACGGTCTGCACCGCTCCCGCGCCTTCGAACGGGTTGCCGCCCTCGACGACGATGACCGCATCTACGCTGAAGAAGCGATTGCACACTACCTGCCGCGTCCTTTGTATTTTCTCACCACCATCGTCAACCGCCTCGACGCTTTGCGCCTCTCGCCCGAACGAAAACGCGCTTTGAGCGCCCTGCTTCTGGTTGCCTGCGACGCCGGCAACACACTCTGGGGGCATCCCTCCGAACGCCCGCGCCCCAAACAACTCACCATTCCCGCTCAGTTCCGCGAGCATAACCTGTGGATGATGCTCGAGCGTGGACAAAGCCTGTGGGCAGAGACAGGCTCCGGCGTCCTGCTCGAAGCGTGGCCCCGCAAACTTCCAGAGAGCGGGGGAATTTGTCTCTATGAGGGGCGTCTCAAGGATTTGGCGCGGGAGGTCAAAAAGGAAATTCCGATTGCGGCGGTCATCGGTTCGGTGCCGCGCCCCAATCAGGCGTTTTGGACGCTTTCGGCGTTGTGGGCGGGGTGGCTGTGGGGGCGCGAGGCTGTGGAGCCGTTCAAGGTGGCGCTGCGCCGCCGGCGCTATGACTGGGCGTGGAACGCCACCGCCCTGCATGCCGCGTTTTTGCACTTGTTCGACCTGCTGCCGCTGGGGACGCCGTTTTTGGGCTTTCTGCCCGAACCCGAACCTGCCTTCCTCACTTCCGCGCTGACCGCCGCGGGCGCGGCTGGCTTCGACCTGACCTCGCTCGCCATGCGCACACCGCATGACGCTGTGCAGGTCATCTGGCGGCGCGGTGAGACGTTGAAGCGCGAAGCGGGCGAGCCTCAGGCAGGGCTGGTGAGCGAGGCGATTCATGCGCACCTCTCGGCGCGCGGCGAGCCGGCTGCTTATTTGCACCTGCACGCGGCGGGCTTGATTGCGCTGGCGGAGGCGCATGCTTTGAAGAAAAAAGAGCAGGAATTCGACGATGCCCTGCGCCTGACGCAGTCGCTGATTCAGAAGGCGCTGATGGAAGACGGGCGCTTCGTTCATTATTCGAGCGGGGAGAGCGTGGAGACCGGCTTGTGGGGGCTGGCGGAGGCTTCCGCCGATTCGCTTTCGGATCGCGTGGAGGTTGCCATTGTCACTTTTTTGCAGAAAAACCCGAACAGCATTTACCTCGAAATCGAAGACGACCTGTATCCCCGCTTTCCCGGCTTGCTGACTCCGTCGAAGGGGATGATTTATGCGGTGCTGGAGTCGTATGCCCTGCGGGAAGGGGCGGCGTTCGTTTTGCGCCCGGAAGATGTCGCCGCCGTGAGGCGCAGGGAGTTGAACACGGTCACTGCCATGCTGGAGGCGATTGGACTGCGGCTGGGTTACAAAACCCGTCAGGAGGGGAGGAATTCTCTGTGGTTGGATGAAGCGGGCGGGGTGGTTCGTGTCTTTCACGTTCTGGCTTCGGCGTTGATTGGGCGGGCATTGCAGGAAACGCCCTATCCGCCGGAGCGTACCGTCATCGTCATCCCCGGCGGGCGGGCGGGATTGATCGAATACAAAGCCGAACGCGACCCTGCCCTGGCGGCGCGGTTGAAGCAATATCGCCTCGTAAAATATCGCCTGTTGCGCACGCTCATCGAGTTGCCGGTGCTGACGCGCGAAACCTTCGAGGAGCAAATCGTCAGCGACCCGCTCGAAAGGTCTGCTTTTCAGCGGATGATGTTCTGAATGGACCAATCATCACTGAGACTACTGCAAAAAGGTCTTTATCCACGAAGGACACGAAGTACACAAAGGAATTCCAAAAGGCGCTATTCAGAATTTGAAATTCGACGCAAGA
>DAOUBY010000038.1:0-3921 GCA_034432325.1 Anaerolineales bacterium | reverse complement strand
AACCAGACTTTGAGAAAGCCATGTCTCTTTGTGTGCGGCGGCTTTTCGTTCCTCAAGATTTCTGTTATATAATCGGGCGGAATTCATTTCCACAGGAAACCGTAATGCCCGACACTCCCCTTGTTGTAGAAAATCTATCCTTCCGCTACCGCGACCGTCAGGAGACGGCGATTCGTAATATTTCCTTCGAAGCGAAGCCGGGCGAAGTGCTTTTGATTGCCGGCGCCAGCGGATGCGGCAAGACGACCCTCATCCGCTGTATCAACGGTTTGATTCCACGCTCCTATAAGGGCGAGATGACCGGCTCAGTGCGCGTCTTTGGCGAGGACACATCCACCTGGAAACTTGCGCAAATTTCGCAAAAGATCGGGACGGTTTTGCAAGACCCCGAACGTCAAATTCTTGGCACAAAAGTGTTGAACGAGGTCGCTTTTGGGCTGGAAAACCTGGGGCTTCCGCGCGAGGAAATCCTCGAGCGGGCAGACGAGGCGCTCAAGTTCCTGAAGATTTTCCACCTGCGGGAACGGGAGACGTTCACGCTCTCTGGCGGGGAAAAGCAAAAGGTGGCGCTGGCGGGCGTGCTGGCGATGCGCCCGTCCATTTTGCTGCTCGATGAGCCGCTGGCGAGCCTCGATCCGGCTTCGGCGCAGGATGCGCTGGATACCGCCCGCTTCCTTGCCGATCAGGGCATGACCATCCTGATGGTGGAGCATCGGGTGGAGGATGTGCTGCGGATTCAGCCGGAGCGGGTGATGTTCATGAGCGGCGGCGAAATTCGTTACCTTGGGAGTCTTTCGGGGTTATCCAAAGTAGTGGATTACCGCGAAGTGAAACTCCGCGCCGAGGAGATTGTGGAACGCGCCCGGCAGGATCCGCCTCCAGCGGAGATCAAAATTCTTCCGAAAGTATCAGGCAGAGGGGCGGAGGAGGAACCGCTGGTGAGGTTCGAGGATGTTGCCTTTGGGTATGAATCCGATGTGGAAGTCCTGCACGGCATCAACCTCGAAATCCGGCGCGGCGACGTGATCGCGGTGCTGGGTCCGAACGGCGCAGGCAAGACGACCTTCGTCAAGCACGCCATCGGTTTGCTCAAACCCAAACAGGGACGCGTGCTGGTGAACGGGCGCGATACGCGCGAAGCCAGCGTGGCGCAAATTGCCAGTACGCTGGGGTACGTGTTTCAAAGCCCCAGTCACATGCTGTTTGCGCCAACGGTGCGCGAGGAGTTGTCGTTCGGTCCCAAAAACCTTCACCATTCGAAGGAACAAATCGAACAGGAGGTGAAAGAGGCGCTGAGGATTGTGAACCTTTCAGACAAAGAGCAAGACCCGCCGCTGGCGCTTTCGTTTGGCCAGCAAAAGCGCGTGAGCATTGCGGCAATCCTGGCGATGCAGTCCCGCATTTTGGTGATGGACGAGCCGACCGCCGGGCAGGATTACCAGAATTACATGAACTTCATGGATTCGATCCTTGGATTGCCCTCCTTCGAGGCGATTTTGTTCATCACCCACGATGTTGACCTGGCGGTCATTTACGCCAACCGCGTGCTGATCGTGAACGATGGGCGACTGGTCGCCGACGGAAAGCCGCAGGATGTGCTGCGCGACTTCGACCGACTCAAAGCCAACCGCCTCGTGCCGACCTCGCTGCTGGCTCTCAATCTCGAACGTTTTCCCACAACGGGCCGCTTCATGAAGGCTGAGGCGCTGGCGCACATTTGATTTCTACAGAGGAGAATGGAGAAATGAACAAAAGTCTCACCAATGTTGCCCTTTCGCTTGTGGGCGTTTTGGCAATTCTGCTCCTGTTGGTGTATGGAGTGGGAAGCGTCAATGAGCGTTTTCAAACCGGCGAGAACGCCGTTTTGCGTTTCGTATTCGTCGGTTTGGGGCTGCTTATTGCCTTCCTGATTTATTACTTCACCCGCGATAATGCGGCGTGGGAAGTTGGCACCCGCCAGGTGGTGTGGATGGCGATTGGCGCGGCGTTGTACGCTGTGTTTTCGTGGCTGTTCAACGGCACGGTCTTCGTGGTGCCTTCGGTCAGTCAGGTTGCCCTTCGCCCTGCCATTGCCATTCCCATGTTCTTCGGGTATGCCTTTGGTCCGGTGGTCGGTCTCTTCACGGGAGCCGTTGGGAACACCTTTGGCGACGCGCTGACCGGTTTTGGTCTCTTCCCGCAGTGGAGCATGGGCAACGGTCTGGTTGGCTTTATTGCCGGGCTTCCCATGCTTTTTGGCGACAAAAAGAAGAGCCTGGATACGGTGCTTTGGGCGAGCGGCATCCTGACCCTTTTGGCGGTGGTGATGTATTTCCTCAATCCCGATCAGCCCAACACCCTGTTCTTTGACCCCGCCAACAATGTGTTTGGCGACGCCAAGATTACGCTCTTTGCGGGCATCTCCCTGGCAATTGGGTTTGTGCTGGCGGCGGTTGTTCGTTTTGCCTTTGGCAGCAACCTGGATATTGCCGCCGCAGTGACCTGGGGCATGCTTGGCAACATCCTCGGCATCGGTTATGCCGCCATTTCCGACATCTGGATCAACGGCTATTCTCCAGTGGTTGCCATCGTCGGCGAATTTCTGCCGGCGGCGGGACCCAACCTGATCTTTGCGGCAATTCTCGTGCCGCTGCTGGTTGTGGCATACGCTTCTGTGCAGAGACAGTCTGGAAGATAAATACCTGATGTTGCGCAGTTTATCCGCAGCGCGACATTTATGTCGTTTGAAAACGCGAGATGCCTCCCCTACGGCGACAATGTCTCGCGCCACCGCGTAAGGTGAGTAAATCATTCGTCATTGCGAGGAGCGTTGGCTGCGGCAAAGCAATCTCCTCCCCGCAAACAGGGGATTGCTTCGGGCTGACGCCCTCGCAATGACAGAAAGTAAATTATGCTGGTTGCCTGGAAATACCGAAAACGCGAAAATTCATTTATTCAATCGTTCGATCCGCGCGCCTGGCTGATCTTTTATGCCTGCTATCTGGTGGGGCTGATCACTTTTTGGGACGTGCGGTATCTGCTTCCCTTTTTCGCCGTTGCGCTCTTCGTCCTTTTTACCTCGGGGGTAAAGTGGCATGAGATTCGCCGCGCTTTTTTGTTCATTGTGGGATTTGTCTTCTTTTTTGCCATTCTGACCTTTCTCACCGGGCGCGGCGGGGTCGAACATTATGCTGAGGAACACTTAATCCGCCAGTTCAAGGCGCCCTTTTCGCTTTTTGGCTGGGTTCCCACTCTGAACATTACCGTCGAGCGGATTTTCTACGCCATCAGCCAGTTTGTAAAAGTGGGGAGTCTGGCGATCATGACCATTCTGATTCCGTATTCTCTTGACCCGCGCTTGTACGGCGTCACCTTCAAGGGGCTTGGTCTGAGCGACAAATTCGCCTACGCCATGGACCTGACCATGCGCTTCATCCCGACCTTCGCCCGCGACTTCCAACTGACGGTGGATGCCCAGCGGGCGCGCGGCTACGAACTCGAAAAACTCAGCGGCGGGCTGGTCGAACAAGTCCGCAAGATGGGACCGATTTTCGTGCCGGTGATTATCCATGCCATCATCGGCAGCGAAGACATCATTGACGCCATGGACCTGCGCGCCTTCGGCGTCGGTCCGCGCACGTGGATTGATGTGCTGGAACGCAAGCGGCGCGACCGCATCCTGATTCGAATCGGCGTTATTGTTCTGGTTGCCTCCCTGGCTTTGGGGGTTCTGGGGTTTGGAACTTTCTGGGTTCCCGAAGCCCTGCTCAAACTGGCGGGCGGTTAAAGCAAAAGCGGCGCATCACAGCGTCGCTTTTTTGATTAGCGATGAAATTGCCCTTATATCCAATTTCAGTAGATCACGAAAACCCTGCGTAACTTGCGCTCTCTAGCGCAAATTCGGCGGTAGAGAGCGCCAAATACGCGCTTTCGTGAAGTACT
>DAOUBY010000037.1:0-7200 GCA_034432325.1 Anaerolineales bacterium | reverse complement strand
CGGGAGTCCGCAATGTGGCGATCATCATGAAGAGCGAGGATATCCGCAGGGCGTTGGGGGACGTGGAAATTGTGGAGTTGGGGGAATGAATGACAAACGTCCTCTTGACCGCTTTGTCAAAATTCGCTAAAATACAAGTAAATCAATAGGATTTATAGGATAATATGAGACTTTCCAAACGCGGCGAATACGGCTTGCGCGCCATGATCAGCCTGGCGGAGGCACAGAAAAACTCCCCCACCGGCATGACCCAAATTCGGGAAATCGCCCAAAAGGAACAAATCCCCGCCAAATTTCTGGAGCAGATTTTGCTGGCGCTCAAAAATGCAGGGCTGGTGCACAGCAAGATGGGTATCGGCGGTGGTTATTACCTGGCAAAGCCCGCCGATGAAATCACGCTGGGGCAGGTTTTCCGCGTGCTGGATGGACCCGTGGCGCCCATTCGCTGTGTGAGCCAGATGGCATACGAGCCGTGCGGCTGCCCCGATGAGCAGACCTGCGGTTTGCGTATGGTGATGGGCGATGTGCGTAATGCCATCGCCAATATCCTGGATCGCACCACGCTGGCGGCGGTTATCGAGCGAGTGGAAGACGCGCGGGCATAGTTTTGCGGCAACGCTTCGGCGTTGTCTATTTTTTTTACAGTAAAACTATACTAAAATAATAGGATTTATATACTTTTAGACAAATCGGAGCAGGATAGCCAATTTTCACAACTGATCTCTTGCATAAGTCAGCCGGCGGTTAGAGAACGCCTCCTGCGCCAGAGCGTACTGTTGCAAGAGGTCCAACAAGGAGAATGAAAATGGAACTCACTTTTTTGCTGTATGTGCTGGTGGGGTTTGTAGCGCAGATCATTGACGGCGCGTTGGGCATGGCGTATGGCGTCAGTTCGAACACTTTTCTGCTCAGCCTGGGGCTCCCCCCTGCCGCGGCGTCGGCAAGCGTCCACATGGCAGAGGTGGTGACGACGGGCATCTCGGGCGCGTCGCACTGGCGGTTGGGCAACATTGACTGGAAACTGGTCAAACGCCTGCTCATCCCCGGCGTGATCGGCGGCGTGGCAGGCGCTTACCTGCTCACTTCGATTGACGGGGACATCATCAAGCCGTACATCGCCGGCTACCTGCTCCTGATGGGCGCCTATATCATCTACAAGGCGTTCCGCAACGACGGTCACGTCAACGATGGGACTCACACCGCCCGCGTCAGCGTCCTCGGGCTGTTTGGCGGATTCTGCGACGCCATTGGCGGAGGCGGCTGGGGGCCGGTGGTGACGACGACGCTCGTGGCGCGGGGCAAGAATCCGCGCTTGACGATTGGCTCGGTCAACTTTTCGGAATTTTTCGTGACCTTTGCCGAGTCGGTGACGTTTGTGCTGACGCTGAGTTTCGGTCAGTACTGGCAGATCATTCTGGGATTGCTGATCGGCGGCGCCATCGCCGCCCCGCTCGCGGCGCGCCTGACGAAGAGCCTGCCTCTCAAAGCCCTGATGATCCTCGTCGGCACGCTGATTGTCCTCCTTAGCATCCGCACGATCTATTTGACGCTGGCTTAAGAGAACCGCCAACGCGCATTTGATCGAATTCCAAAATTGAGTCTACTGCAAAAAGGTCTTTATCCACGAAGGACACGAAGTACACAACGGAATTCCAAAAGGCGCTATTCAGAATCTTGAAATTTGATGCAAGATGATTTAAAAAACTTCGTGGTATTTGTGTTCTTCGTGGTAAGAAAAGGTTTTTTTCAGTGCAGTCAGAATTCACAAGACGATGTATACTGTGCAGACTTGGAACCCGAAACCGAAATGAGAAAAGGTCAAAACCCCGCCAAATTCGTCAAAACTGTCGCCAAACCGCAGCGCATCACCGCCGCCCTGTTGAACTACATCCCCTTCCTGAGCGGATTCTACGCCGAGACCCTCGACGTGCTGAAGGTCTGCCTCGAGTCCATGCGCCGCGAGGCGGGTCTGCCCTTCGACTTGATGGTCTTCGACAACGGCTCCTGCGCCGAAGTGCGCGACTTCCTCATCCGAGAAAAGGAAGAGGGGCGCATTCAATACTTGATTCTTTCCGAAAAGAACGTGGGCAAAGGCGGCGCATGGAACGTCATCTTCGGCGGCGCGCCGGGCGAAATCATCGCCTACACCGACAGCGACGTGCTGTTCTCGCCGGGCTGGCTGGCGCGCTCGGTCGAAATCCTCGAAACCTTCCCAAATGTCGGCATGGTGACGGCGCGTCCCTTCCGCACCCCGCCCGAGTTCTATTCCGCCACGCTCGACTGGGCGCGGAAAAACGCCACACTCGAAGAAGGCCAGTTCATCCCCTGGGAAACCTTCCTGGAATTCAATCTCTCGCTTGGGCAGACGGAGGAAGAAAACAAGAAAGTGTATGCCGAGACTAGAGACAGGAGAATAGTTTACAAAGGCGTAACCGCAATGGCTGGCGCCAGTCACTGGCAGTTCACGGCGTACAAATCCACCCTGCAGCAATTCCTGCCCTTCGACATGGACAAGCCGATGGGGCAGGTGCGCCAACTCGATCAACGCATGAACGACGCCGGCCTCCTGCGCCTGATGGTCTCCGACCCGCTGGCGATGAACATGTCCAATACGCTGGGGTATTTGCGCGGGGAATTGGGGAAGGAAACTAAAAAACGGAAAGCAGGCATTGGAAAACGTATGCTGGAGTTTTCGCCCGTGAAGAAGATTCTGCTGGCGGTGTATAACAGAATTTTCAGTTGGTATTATTCGTAGCCTGCCTTCGCCCCCCTTTGACTCTCCGACTATCAAACCATCCGACATCCGACTCATGACCAAACGTATCTTCATCTCCGCCGATCACGGCATGGCAATCATCTACTTCCTGCAAAGCGACGTCGTCCCGACCCTGCTCGAGGCGGGCGTCGAAGTGATTTTATTAACCGACGACGAAATCGTTCCGCAACTCAGATCGCGTTTTATATCATCCCGTAGCGAAGCGGAGTGGACGCATCACGGATTAACCATCGAGGGCTTACGGTTGAAGCAGGCGGGCGGCTACGCCAAAAAAGTCCAGCCGCGCCTTCAATGGCTGCTCGCCTACCTGCGCCGCGTGGGCGGCTCACGCCGCATCAACACCGAAGCCATGGACAGCCACATCTGGGAAGTGTGGGCGGAGAACTCATGGAAGTTCCGCCTCGGCATCTGGATTCCCTCCGCACTGGCGATTCTCCTCCTGCGGAATTTCGCCTGGGCGCGCCGCCTCCTCGTGCGGATGCAAAACCGCTTCACCCCTGACCCCGGCATTTACACCGACCTCTTCGACAAATACCAACCCGATCTGGTCATCGCTTCGACCCCCGGCTGGCGGCTGGACCGCTACCTCCTGCGCGAATCCGCCCGCCGCGGCATTCCCAACATGACCGTCATCGTCGGCTGGGACAACTCCTCCTCCTACAACATCTCCGGCGCAGACGTGCAATGGGCGACATGCTGGTCGCAACTCCAAAAAGACGAACTCGTCCTCGGCTCGGATTGGGACCCCGACCGCGTTCACATCGGCGGCATCCCCTCGTACGACGGCTATTTCCGCAGGCAGTGGCTCATGCCGCGCGATGAGTACTTCAAACTGCACCACCTCGACCCGAACCGCAAGTTGATCTCCTACGCCAGCAGTTTCGTCCACTTTGCGCCCAACTTCCCAAACATCGAAGCGCTGGCGAAACTGGTCTCCTCCGATGCGCTGGCGGAACCTGCACAGTTGTTGATTCGCCTGCATCCCAGCCACTTTCAGGACAAGCCGAAAATCTTTGCCGAGGAACGCGCCCGCGTCTTCGAGTTGGAGAAGAAGTACCCGCACGTTCACGTCGTCCAGCCCAAACCGCTGGGCGGCTCGCTTGGCTACTACGGCGGCGAAGACATGGACGAAAAATCCTCGATGCTCGCTTATTCCGACGTGTTCGTCACCGTCTATTCGACGATGGTGGTCGAAGCCGCCGTGCATGACACGCCCATCGTCGCCGCCGTGATCGACTCGCCGAACGGCTGGAATCACCCCAAGAAATTCTCGCTCTCGCTCAAGGAAATCGGCGACTGGCCCACCCACAAACGCTTCCGCGACGCAAAAGCCGGGCGCGTGGCGGCAACCGAGGATGAACTGCGCGACGCGTTGAATCTATACCTGAAAGACCGTACCCTTGACTCCGCCCAGCGCCGCAAATTCATCGAGGAGGAGATTACGTTTACCGATGGCACATCGGGCAGGCGAACCGCCGAGTTCATCTGGAGTGTGCTCAACAAGTTATAATATTGGCATGGCGCTTTCTCCAGCCTCCCATTCTGCAAAAATTCCCCGCGGGCTCGTTCCTCATTTTCAGGAATATGACGTGTCTCAATTGGATTTTGTCAACGACGCAAACCTGATCATCCAGCGCACGCTCGAATTTGGCACATGGGATGAAATCCGCTGGCTTCTCGAAGTGTATGGCAGCAAACGTATTCGAACGTTTCTTCGCGAGCATGGTCAACGCTGGCTCAATCCTGTCACGTTTCATTACTGGCGCAAATTGTTCCGCCTGCGGAGATGGAAGCCTTCACCTTTCCCCACGCCAAAAGGCACGCTATGGACTCGCTAAACCATCCGCATTGGGAGGCGCTTACGCCAGCCACCCTCGATGCGTTTCACCTGGTGAGCAGGCTCGAATTTATCAATCGTTTTTACCTGGCTGGGGGAACAGGACTTGCCATTCACTTCGGACATCGCTTTTCGGTGGACCTGGATTTCTTCTCTGCCGAGTCCGATGCAGTCGGTTTTGACCAACGTTCAGCCCTTCGCACCCTTCTTGACGATCCCTCACTCGAAATCATTCACGACAAGGATGCGACCTTTGCTGTCATCTGGCGCGGCGTGGGAATAAGTTTCTTTCGCCTCAACATGTACCCGTTGGTCAAGCCGCCTTTGCTTCTGGAGGGCGTTCCACTTGCCAGCGTGGAAGAAATCGGCGCAATGAAACTTGCCGCCATTATTGATCGCGGCACCCGCAAAGACTACGTGGATTTATATTTCATCCTTCAGCGGGTTTCTCTGGATTCGCTCTTCCAGGTGGCAGCGGTCAAATATGCCAAAGTGCGCTCGTTTCCTGTCAGTGCAACGCGCGCATTATCGTATTTCGAGGATGCCGAATCCCAACCCATGCCGCGAATGATTGACAGAACACCCTGGACAAAAATGAGAAAATTTCTTGAAGCCAAAGCCATCGAAGCAGGGCGGCAGCATTTGGCAGATTTATGGGAATAAATTTTACATCCTGGCGTCCATTGAAAAATCCATGTTCCTCTTCTACTTCTCCATCACCCTCGCTGTCTGCTCCAGCGCGCTGTACCACTTTGTCGCCAAGAGCACGCCGGCGAATGTCAATTTTACGGTTTCACTGCTGGTCACCTATGCTGTTGCCTTCGTTGTCACTCTGCTTGGATTCTTTTTCTTCCCCGTTGAAAACGGCATCAATGCCGAATTGACCAAACTGAACTGGGCTTCCATTGGGCTTGCTGTTGCCATCGTCGGCATCGAGTATGGCTTTTTGCTCACCTACCGCGCCGGCTGGAATTTGGGCATTGCCGCCGTGCTGGTCAATGTGGTTGCCTCGCTGGTTTTGCTGCCGGTGGCGGTCTTTCTGTTCAAGGACAGGGTTTCATGGGTCAATGCCGCCGGCATCGTGGTATGTTGTATCGGCTTGATCATGCTGAATTGGAAACGGTGAGACAGGTAACAGCGGTATAATCCCCTCGCCATGTCAAGACGGAAAGCCCCCGAAGAACTCTCTGTGGAGGAACTGCGCCGCCTGCTGATCGAAAAGCGGCGCGGCGCGCGGCGCGAACGTTTGGAACACTTCAAGCGGACGGGACGCGTGGCGGCGGTGGAGCCGGAACCCCTCGTTCCGGTGGTGGATACGCTCGAGGGGTCCAGCGACCGGCCTCAGGTCCAGGTTTCGACGCGCCGCCGGGTCTTTGACCGCCTCTTGCTGGCGGTGGAGGTCCTGGCGGTGATCGGGCTCGTCGGGGTGCTCATCAGCGGTTTTGGCATCCTGCGCGAGTTGAACGATGAGGTCGCTTCGGCTCTCATCCAGGAGACGTTCACTCCCACGCCGTTGGTGATGGCGGTTGTGCTGCCTTCGGGGCATACCCCGCCCGATGCGTTCGGCAACACCCGCCCCAACGATGCGGAAATCCCCGAACACCTGCGCCCGATGGTGCAGTCGCTGGCGAATCTGCCCATCCCCACGCCGGCGCCTGATCAGGCGATCCGCATTCAAATCCCCGCCATCAACGTGGATGCGCCGATTGTGCAGGGCGACGGCTGGGAACAGTTGAAGAAGGGCGTGGGGCAGAACATTGGCTCGGCAAACCCCGGGCAAAACGGCAACCTGGTGCTTTCGGCGCATAATGACGTGTACGGCGAGATCTTCCGCTATCTCGACCGGCTGGCGCCCGGCGATCAAATCATCATCTACACCCAACAGCGGCAGTATGTGTACGTGGTGGAACGCACCGCCATCGTCGAGCCGACCGCGGTGGAGGTGATGGCGCCCACCGGCAGCCCCACGGCAACTTTGATCTCGTGTTATCCTTATCTGGTCAATAAACAGCGCATTGTCGTCTTTGCGCGTTTGCAAAATTGAGTCTGCTGCAAAAAGGTCTTTATCCACGAAGGACACGAAGTACACAAAGGAATTCCGAAAGAGGAAATTCAAAACCCTGAAATTTGGCGCAAGATAATGTCAAGAAACTTCGCGGCGTTTGTATTCACCGTGCTTGGAAAAGGTTTTTGCAGCGGAGTCAAAATTAAATCCCCGCCGAGCCGCGCCAACCCGTTCAAAGGCAGGCGCAGAGCGGCGGAACATGACAAGGAGTACCAATGGCAAAAAAAGTCAAACGAACCCCAACAGTCAGCGTGTCTGTCACACCCAGCCGCACGGAGTTCAACCCCGATTACTCGGACGTGAAAAAAGACCTCGCCCGCATCGGCTCGCTGGCAGGTTTCTTTATCGTCGTGTTGATCGTCATTTCCTTCTTTTTGAAATAAGAGAGTGTGTTGAAATTCATGTGCTAACCACAGATGAACACCGCTAAATTCAGTAGATCACGAAAACCCTGCGTAACTTGCGCTCTCTAGCGCAAATTCGGCGGTAGAGACCGCCAAATACGCGCTTTCGTGAAGTACT
>DAOUBY010000036.1:0-6516 GCA_034432325.1 Anaerolineales bacterium | reverse complement strand
GTTCCAACCACAGATGAACACAGATAAATTGGATTTACAACGTGATTTCATCCCGTTTTTCTTCAGAATCAGTGTTCATCCGTGTTCATCTACGGTAAACCCCGATTTATAAAACACTCTCTAACGCCAGCAAAACGCGCCTGCATAGACCCGACCACATTGAAGTATCGAATGAAAATCCTCTCTGTCTTTGGCACCCGCCCCGAAGCCGTCAAAATGGCGCCCATCGTGCGCCTGCTCGCGCAGACGCCCGGCATCGAATCGCGCGTCTGCGTCACGGCGCAGCACCGCCAAATGCTCGACCAGGTGCTGGAACTGTTCCAGATTCAGCCCGATTACGACCTCGACCTGATGCGCGAGGGACAGTCGCTGGCGCAGTTGACAGCGGGCATCTTCCTGCATCTCGACCCGGTGCTGGAAGAAGTTCAGCCCGACTGGGTGCTGGCGGTGGGCGACACGACCACAGTCGTCACCACCTGTCAGTTGGCGTTCTACCGCCGCATCAAGTTCGGTCACGTGGAGGCAGGATTGCGCACGCACAACAAATGGCATCCCTTCCCCGAGGAAATCAACCGCCGCCTCGCCACCACCATGGCAGACCTGCATTTTGCCCCCACCGACTGGTCGCGCAAGAATCTGCTCCACGAAGGCGTGGACGAAAAGGACATCGTCGTCACCGGCAACCCGGTCATTGACGCGCTGAAATTTGTCGCGGAACAACCCACGCCGAATTTTGTCATCGAATTGCTGGAAAGGCTGGGGGTTGAGTCGAATAGTCGGGAGTCTGATGGTCTACTGACTATTAGACAAAAGACCATGAGACTACTCCTCGTCACCGCACACCGCCGCGAAAACTTCGGACAGCCGCTCGAAAACATCTGCCATGCCCTGCGGGAACTGGCGGAACGCGGCGATGTGCAAATCGTCTATCCCGTGCATCTCAACCCAAACGTGCAGGAACCGGTCAACCGCCTGCTCAGCGGCGTGAAAGGGATTACCCTCCTGCCGCCGTTGGATTACCTCCCGCTCGTGCATTTGATGAAACGCTCCGCCCTCATCCTGACCGACTCCGGCGGACTGCAGGAGGAAGCCCCCTCGTTTGGCGTCCCGGTGCTGGTCATGCGCGAAACCACCGAACGCCCGGAGGGAGTCGAAGCGGGGACGCTCAGGCTGGTTGGAACAGAAACCCGGCGCATCGTCGAGGAGGCGAAGCGCTTGCTGGATGACCAATCCGAGTATGCGAAGATGGCAAAGGCGTCCAATCCCTATGGCGACGGTCACGCCGCCGAACGGATTGTGGAGGCGCTCCTCCAACGGGCAGAAAACACTGCGTAGGCAACGTTCTCTAACGCTGCCAAACGGAAGATCAGCCATAACGCCGCCCAATGTGAGTATAATGAACGCGATGAAAGTGATTTGGCGTTTCATTGCATCCGTGTTGGCGCTCACGCTGTTATTCGCGCCGTCCGCGGCGCAGGCGCAATCGGCAGATGTGCGCTACTTCCCCGAAACGGGACATTACGTTCGCGGAGCGTTTCTGGAGTTTTATAACGCCGCCAAAGACCCCGTCCTCGTGTACGGCTACCCCATCACCGAGCAAATCACCGCCCGCGACGGCAAAACCGTGCAATACTTTCAGCGCGCCCGCTTCGAACTGGCAGAGGGCAACCGCGTGCAGCTCACCCCGCTCGGCACGCTCCTCTACCAGCCGCGCAGTCCCCTGCCGGTGGAAAACAGGAACGGATGCGAAAAATACCCCACAGGCTTCAGCGTCTGCTTTACGTTTCTCGATTTCTACAAAGCCCACGGCGGACCGAACCAATTCGGCAACCCCATCTCCCCCTTTGAATCGGCAGACGGCTTGATCGTGCAATACTTTGAGGGGGCGCGCTTCGAGTGGCGCGCCGACCGCGGCGCGGAAAAATGGGTGGTCATCTCCGACCTCGGACGCCTGTACTTCGACCTGCAAAAGGAAGACCCCGCTCACCTCCGCCCCGTCCCCCCACCCGATACCGCCATCAAAGCGGTGCTTGCGCTCAAAGCCCGCGCCTTCGTGTTGAAAGCCGTCACCCTCAAAAACGGCTCGCAAACCGTGTATGTCATCGTTCAGGATCAGACCTCCGACGCGCTGGAAAACGCCTCGGTCAAAGCCGTTGTGCGCTTCACCGACGGCACGGCGAAAGAATACCTCTTCACCACCAACGCGCGGGGCATCGGGCAGGTCACCTTCGATTTCAGCAGCCAAAAGCCGGGGGAACTCGTCACCATTGAGGTCAGCGTCAACTACCAGGGGCTGACGACGACCACCACAACCTCATTCCGAATTTGGTTCTAAATTGCTCGAAAGGACACGTTAGAGAACATGTCCTACGCTGACGGACACGTTAGAGAACGCGTCCTACGCTTCTGATGATTTTCAATCGAAACTCTCCAGAGAATTCCTAGAGATTGGGCATACTCGGCGTTCTCTTACGCCGAAATTGCTCATCACACCCCTACACAAGAACATCCCGCAAATCGAACACCGGACCGTCCTTGCACGCCAGTTTCCAGCCAGACTTTAACGTCACGGCGCAGACTCCGCACTCGGCGATTCCGCCGCACGGCGCCGGCGTCCGCACGAGGACCTGCGCCTCTTTCCCCGCCGGAACCTGATTCGACCCGCCCAGCCTTTCCCTCAGCCCAGGCAGACTCTCGCGCAAAACGTCGAAGGCGGCATAATCCGCCCAGGCGAGCGTTTCCTCCAGCAAAGAAAACGGCTGGACTTCCACCTCATCCGGCAGCCCTCCCAAATCCGAAACGCCGAGCAAAACGACCGCCGCCCCTTGTTTGAGCGCCGGCGCAATCAGCCCCCGCAAACGGGAAACGTCCTCATCGAACGGCACGAGCGCCACTTGGCGCGCGGAGGGCGGCAGGATGAAGCCGCGTCCGAGCGGTCCGCGCAGGGCAATTTCAGCGCCGGGCGTCCACGCCGAAGGCACGGGCGGAGCGGCGGTAAAACCAAAAGGCGTGGAGTCCGTAGAGAAAAGAGGAACAGGCAAAGGGTCCGAGAGTGAGGCGGAGCCGGCGAGCAGATACTGCCCGGGCGCGGGAATCAGGTTCGCGGGGCAGGAAATCCGCGCGTACGTATGTCCGCCCTCCAAAATCAACTCAACGACCTGTCCATGACCGGCGTGCATGGCGCTATGCTATCATGGCGGTATAATATTTTCAACTACCAACTGGAGGAACAATGAATATCGCAGAATTTATCAAGGCGTTGGCGGGCTTTTCGTGGATGGCAGTGGTGGGCTTGGGCATCCTGGCAATTGCCCAGGCAAGCCGCAATAAGAGCGTGAAAGGTCTGACATCGCTGGTCATCGGCTTGGTGGTTTTGGCGGTGGTGTTGACGCTGGTGGGCGCGGGACTGGTCTTCATCGAACCGACCGAGGCAGGCGTAGTCATCACCGTGCTTGGAGAAGGCGGTCTGCGCCCGGAGCCTCTCACCCCGGGTTTGCACTGGATCGTCCCGTTTGTGGAGCGGGTGGAACTCTACCCCACCACCACGCAGACGTTCACGATGGGACGCGCGGCAGGCGATGAGGTCACTGTGGAGGCGCGGACTTCGGACGGACAGCGCATTTTTGTCGATTCGTCCGTCATCTTCAAGATTGACCCCTCGGCGGTCATCACCATCCACAAAACCTGGCAGCGACGCTATCAGGACGACCTGATCCTGCCGCAAACGCGCGGCATCATCCGCGATGCGGTATCGCAATATCGTGTGGACGAAGTGTTGAGCACCAAACGCTTCGAAATGACCAGCCAGATTACCGAGCAGCTGCGGCAGATCATGGCGGAGAACGGTTTGTCGCTGGTGGATTTCGTCCTGCGCGACATCACCTTCACCGAGGAATACGCCCAATCCATCGAACAGAAACAGATTGCCGAACAGCAGGCTCTGCAAGCCAAGTTCGTGGTGGAGCAAAAGAAGCAGGAAGCCGAACAAGCCCGCCAGGTGGCGCAGGGTCAGGCGGATGCGGCGGTGATCGCGGCAAAGGGCGCGGCGGAGGCGCAAATCATCCAGGCGGAGGCGCAGGCGAAAGCCAACGAATTGATCGGCAAGTCGCTTCAGGAAAACCCCGAAATTCTGCAGTATCAATACATCCTGAAACTGGCGCCGGGCGTGCAGACCATCTTCATCCCCAGCGGTAACCAGTTCATCCTGCCCCTGCCGAACACCACCGTCAATCCGGGCGTCACTCAACCGTAAGCCCCAACTTTCGAGCACGGGGAGTGGAGCGCAGAACAGCCCTCCACTCCCCACTTTCACTTTCCATCGGAGACCCATGCCCATTCCTCACTCTGGACGCGAAATCCGCCTGACAACACTTTCCGCCTGTGCGGGTTGAGCGTCCAAACTAAGCGCAGATGCGCTGACGCAGGTTCTGCGTCCCATCAAAGACATCTTCGACGCCGCCTCCTTCCCAGACCTGTTGGTGGGTCTGCGCGAACCGGATGACGCGGCTGTTTGGCGTTTGGATGACGACAAGGCGCTCGTGGTCACGACCGACTTCTTCACGCCGGTGGTGGACGACGCCTACGACTACGGCTCCATCGCCGCCGCCAACAGCCTGTCGGATATTTACGCGATGGGCGGGCGTCCTTTTCTGGCGTTGAACGTGGCTGCGCTGCCCGATAACCTGCCCGCCGAAATCTCCAGCGAGATCATTCGCGGCGGCGCAGAGAAGGCACGCGAGGCGGGCGTGGTCATTGCGGGCGGGCATACGGTCAAGGACAAGGAGCCGAAGTACGGTCTGGTGGCAATTGGGTTTGTCCACCCGCAGAAGATGATGAGCAAAGGCGGGCTTCGGGCCGGCGACGCGCTGGTGTTGACCAAGCCGCTCGGCTTCGGCGTCACCACCACCGCCCTCAAGCGCGAACAGGCGGAGGAGGCGGACGTGCGCGAGGCGGTGGAATGGATGAAGCGCCTGAACGACAAGGCGGCGCAGCTTGCTGGCGAGTTCGGTCTGCGCGGCGGGACGGACATCACCGGGTATAGTTTTCTCGGTCATGCGCTGGAGATGGCGGAGGCTTCGGGCGTGGGGCTGAACTTCGAATTCTCCAGCATCCCGTTCATTTCCTGCGCCCGCAAGTACGCCGAGTTGGGATGTTTCCCCGGCGGCGCGTTCGACAACAAGGCATACTTCGAGCCGAGAGTGCGGTTCGACGGCAGGATTGATGAGGAAAATCAGATGCTGCTGTTCGACCCGCAGACCAGCGGCGGTCTCCTGCTGGGCGTGCCGCAGGAGAAATTGGAAGCGTTCCTCGCGCGGGCGCGGGACATCGGTCAAGCCGCCTGGGCGGTGGGACGCGTCGAAACAGGTTCGGGCATACAGGTATCAGGGTAGGAAACGGCTTGGGGAACAGAATCCGCCTCGGCGGAGTGCGAAGCGTTTCATCCATAGTACAATAAGGAAAATCAAGGTATTCCAATCGTAACTGCACTGAAAAAACCTTTTCTTACCACGAAGAACACAAAGACCACGAAGTTTTTTAAATCATCTTGCATCGAATTTCAAGATTCTGAATAGCGCCTTTCGGAATTCCTTTGTGTACTTCGTGTCCTTCGTGGATAAAGACCTTTTTGCAGTAGACTCAGATTTTAGATTTTAGATTGCCGATTGAGGATTGGAAGCGCCGAGGGTTTCATCGAGGGCGGCGCGCAGGCGGGTTTGACTGGCTTCATCCAGCCGCCATTTTCCAGGCGACGCTTCGCGAATGGATACCGGTACGACCTGAATGCCATAGGCTTTTGCCAGGTCTTGCAATTGCCTGCCCGGGGGGGATGGCACAACCCAAATGCGCCCGGTGTACGTCCCCAGATATTCGCGCCCGGTGATGGTGGTCAACTGGTCAATGCCAAAGCGTTTGTTCTTTCCGCTCTTGGCTTCGATGACCGCTGCCTGATTGCCGCGCCGGACGAGGAAATCAATCTCGAAGGCGGGGAATTTCAGGTTGTTCACGCATTCATCCACCTGCTCGTTCAGAAAGCGCCATAGCGCCACTTCTTGCGCGTTGGTTGCGGGCAGGTGTGATTCGGAGATGAGACCATGCGCAGCCAGGTAATCGGTCAGTGTAATCAGGCCGGGCAAAATCTCACTCGTTTGTTGGGCTTGCTGCCCAGAAAAATCGAGGCGATACAATCTCGACTGTTTTTTCTCGCTTTCCAGATAGACAATCTGCGCTCCCTGCGAGCGGGCTATTTCGTAACCCGCCCATGCCATTGGCTTGGTGCCGCTGGTCAGGTTGAAGGTGGTGCCGGGCTGATAAACCTGCTCGAAGGCGAGCCGAATCCCTGCCAGGTGATAGGGGTCTTTCAACGGGAGCAACTCGGCATGAGGCAGCAGCGCGCGCAAATTTTCCGCCACGCGGCGCGTGCGTTCGCTGTGCGCCAGGATGTGCCGCTGCGGGCGCAAGGCGCGGTCTGTGAGGAGGACAGGGAGCGGCTGTTCGCCGATGAGGGAGAGGAGCATG
>DAOUBY010000035.1:0-6621 GCA_034432325.1 Anaerolineales bacterium | reverse complement strand
AAATTCAGTATTTCACGAAAGCGCGTATTTGGCGGTCTCTACCGCCGAATTTGCGCTAGAGAGCGCAAGTTACGCAGGGTTTTCGTGATCTACTGAGAATCAATTCGTACCGCGAGATTAATCTCGCGCTACTTCAAGGCAGGCTCATGCAACGCGAAACATCCCAAACGACCATTCCGTTCTGGCGCGATGAGCGCGTCCTCAAACTTCTCGGGCAAATCGCCTTCGTCATCCTTGTCCTGCTCTTCTTCTCCTTCATCATCCGAAACATGCAGGCCGGGCTTGCCAAACAGGGCATTTCCCTGAGTTTGAACTTCATCCGCGGAGTCTCCGGCTTCGACATCGCCGAAACCCTCTTCCCCTACGACCGCAACTCCACCTACCTCCAGGCATACCAGATTGGCTTGCTCAACACCCTGCTGGTCAGCGTGGTGGGCATCTTTTTTGCCACCATCCTCGGCGTCATCCTCGGCGTCGCGCGCCTCTCCACCAACTTCATCATCAACCGCCTGGCGGCTTTCTATCTGGAATTCATTCGCAACCTTTCCCTGCTGGTCTTCCTCATCTTCTGGTACCTCGGCGTTTTCCTCAAACTGCCCCGCGTGAAGGAAGCCATCATCTGGCCTGGGAACATCTTCCTCTCCAACCGCGGCGTGGGGATACCCTGGGGGATTCCCACCGCCTCTTACCCGACCTTCCGCCTGATTCTCCTCTTTGGCATTGTCCTCGCCCTGATTGTCTTCTTCTCCCTGCGCGCCTACAGCCAGCGCACCGGACGCGCCCCCCTCACCCTGCTGTGGACATTTCTCACCTTCGTCCTGGTCGCTCTGCTGGGCTGGCTCCTCCTGCCCGAAAAACCCCTCGCCCTCGACCTGCCCCGCGTGGAGGGGCTGCGTCTCACAGGCGGCAAAATTCTCTCCCCCGAATTCATGGCGCTGACCTCCGGGCTGACGCTCTACACCGCCGCCTTCATCGGGGAAGTGGTGCGGGCGGGCATTCAATCGGTCTCCAAAGGGCAGGTGGAAGCGGCACGGGCGCTTGGCTTGAATGGCTTCCAAACCCTGCGGCTGGTGGTTTTTCCGCAGGCGCTGCGCGTCATCGTCCCTCCGCTGACCAGTCAATACCTGAACCTGATTAAGAACTCCTCGCTTGCCATTTCGGTGGGCTACCCCGATGTCTTCTACGTCTCGAACACCATCCAGAATCAGACCGGGCGCGCCGTGGAAATGATTGGCATGGTCATGCTCACCTATCTGGCGTTCAGCCTGATTACCTCCGCGTTCATGAACTGGTACAACAAAAAAATCAAACTGGTGGAGCGCTGACATGTCCAATCTCGACACTGCTCTCCCTCCTCTGACGGAACGTTCCACAATCCTGCGCTGGCTGCGCAAGAACCTGTTTGGCTCCTGGCTCGATTCCTTGTTGACGCTGGTGGGTCTTTACATTGTGTATTGGGCGCTCAAAAGGTTTCTGACCTGGGCATTTACGGTTGCTGAGTGGCGCGTCATTTCGGTCAACCTGCGTCTGTTCATGATTGGGCAGTATCCACTGGAGCAGGCGGGCAGGCTGTGGCTCTGGCTGGCTTTTTTGATGTTCCTGGCTGGCAATTCGATTGGTATTTGGGCGCGGAAATCGCGCTTTGCGGCGGGCATTTTGGCGCTGCCGGCGCTTTTGGCGTTGATTTTCCCGTTTGAGGGCGCATCACGCAACTGGCTGTTGGCGCTGAGCGCTATCGGGGCGGCGGGGTGGTTGGGCGGGCGCGCCAAGCCCGAGGTCCTGAAGCGAAGCGTGATTGTGGGATGGGTAATTTCTTTGCCGGTCATCATCCTGCTTACGCATGGGTTTTCGGGAGCGTCCTCAGGCTTTTGGGCGGCTGCGGCGACCAATCTGTGGGGCGGGTTGCTGTTGACATTCCTGCTCACGGTGGTTGCCATCCTGTTTTCGTTTCCGCTGGGTGTGCTGCTGGCGCTGGGACGGCGGTCAGAATTGCCGATTGTGCGCTGGTTCAGCGTGGGGTATATCGAGCTGGTGCGCGGTGTGCCGTTGATTACGATTTTGTTCATGGCGCAGTTGATGCTGCCGCTCTTTCTGCCCGATGGGGTGACGATTGACCGCGTCCTGCGCGCGATGGTGGGCATTACGCTGTTCAGCGCGGCGTACCTGGCGGAGAATGTGCGCGGCGGTCTGCAAGCCATACCGAAGGGACAGTACGAGGCGGCTGAGGCGCTGGGTTTGAGCGGTGTGCAGACGATGATTTTCATCATCCTGCCGCAGGCGTTGCGCCTGGTCATTCCGATCCTTGTGGGGCAGTTTATTGCCGTGTTCAAGGATACGGCGCTGGTGGCGATTGTGGGGCTGCTCGACTTGGTGGGCATTGCCCGAACGGTGCTGGCGCAGCCGGAGTTCTTGGGGTTGCAGCGAGAGGTGTATGCGTTTATTTCCCTGATTTATTGGGTGTTGAGTTACGGGATGTCGTATCTCAGTCAGCGGCTCGAAGAGCGGCTGGGCGTTGGGAAGAGATAATGCAGAGGAGCAAACAATGACACAGGAAGCCGAGACCATTATTTCTGTTCAGGATGTTCACAAGTGGTATGGTGATTTTCACGCCCTGCGGGGGATTAGCATGGAGGTGAAGCGGCGCGAAGTGATTGTGATTTTCGGTCCCTCCGGGTCGGGGAAGTCCACCTTTATCCGCACCATCAACCGGCTGGAGGAGCATCAGCGCGGGAAGATTATTGTGGACGGCATCGAGCTGAGCCATGACGTGCGGAATATCGAGAAAATCCGCATGGAGACGGGGATGGTGTTTCAGCAGTTCAATCTGTTTCCGCACCTCACGGTTCTGCAAAACATCACGCTTGCGCCCATTCAGGTGCGCAAGTGGACGAAACAAAAAGCCGAGGAAATTGCCATGCAATTGCTGGAGCGCGTGGGAATACCGGAGCAGGCGAACAAGTATCCCGGTCAGTTATCAGGCGGGCAGCAGCAGCGTGTGGCGATTGCGCGGTCGCTGGCGATGCAGCCGAAGATCATGTTGTTCGACGAGCCGACCTCCGCGCTCGACCCCGAAATGATCAAGGAAGTGCTGGATGTGATGGTGGAACTGGCGAAATCGGGCATGACCATGCTGGTGGTCACGCACGAAATGGGCTTTGCCCGCGCCGTGGCAGACCGCATGTTTTTCTTCGATCAGGGACAGATTGTGGAGAGCGGTACGCCGGATGAGATTTTCAAAAACCCGAAGGAGGACCGGACAAAACTGTTCCTTTCGCAAATTCTTTCGCATTAATCCTGCTTTGTCGCAGTCATGTCATTGCGAGTGGCGCCTCGCGCCACGAAGCAATCCCTCACAGGACAGGAGACTGCTTCGCTACGCTCGCAGCGACAATATCAAAGATGTTTGCAACAGAGCACATTAATCCTATTTGTAATAACCAACTCTGCATTGAATGACACGAATGGCTTTGAGAAATTCGTGAACATTACCCTGCGTAGAGCGCGTTCTCCAACGCGCAGACTGGATAATCAACGTTAGAGAACGTTGATTACGCGTAAGTCTTATTCTTTTTGATGCGCCCCCAGGAGGGAATGGGCGGCTTCCTCCATGGTTGCAAGCCTCCCGCCAAAGCCCAGTTGGAAGCGCGCCGCCTCCGTTTGTGAGCCAAAGGTCAAAACGGTTGGCACACAGCAGACGTTCAGGTCACAGCCGATGAGATAGACTGCCTGATTCGCGCTGATCATGTGTCCGTGCAGGAAGTCCATCGTCAGGGTTTGCCAGACGTTTTTGGTGACTGCCATGAGCATCAAACCGCAATGCGCACAGCAGGCGGTCTTTTTCTCTCCATCTGCAAGGGAAATGATGAACACCCTCCTGCCCAGCGTGGACTTTCCGCACATGGCGCAGGCGGAGTCTCCTGCCTCATCTCCCGCCAATGACGCGCCCCCATGCCGTTTGCGGATGTGTCCCATCGCCTCGAGGCGGTTGAGGTCGCGGTGAACAGTCATTGTCGAGACGGATAACGCCTCTGCCAGTTCCTGAACGGAGGCGGTGCCTGTTTGGGCGATGCGGTCTAGTATTTTTCTTTCTCGTTCGGCGGGAGATAATTTCATTTTGTGATATTTTGTTATGTATAGCAGAATTTTTCAAAATATAACAATGTTGCTGTACATTGTCAAGTTCAATTGCTGCCATTCCCAAATACATAGGACTTACGCAAAACTTTGCGTGGAGCGCGTTCTCCAACGCGTTGGACAGGTAATTACGCGTAAGCCCTAATAAAAAAAAAGACGCCGTCCTTTTGGGCAGCGTCTCTTTTTCGCAGTGCGTTTTTTATTGCGCCGGGGAAGGCTTGGGGTCCATTTTGTCGTAGATGCCCGTTTCCAGCAGAGACATATCGTTCACCGATTGTGCCGCCAACATCTGAGCCTGACGCGCACGGTTGGTGGCATCCGCCAGAATTTTGAGCGCATACTCGGGGTTGTGGAAACCCGTCGAGTTTTCGGCAGAGACGAAGTCCCACATGAACTGCGCTTCACGGTGTAATTGTCGCGCCTGGTCCAGCAGTTCCTGATCGGCGTTCGGGTTGGCGGCGGCGAGTTTGATGGCGTTGATGGCGTCAATGATGGCGTCTTCCGTTGCGATCTTGGTGGTGGCAACCTGTTCCTGGATGGCGTTCACGCGGCGGACGACATACTCGGTATCACTGTGACACTGTCCGCACGCCTGCTGGGGATTGAGCAGGGGGCTGTGAACGTCGTGCGTGGAATATTTCGCCGCACCCTCGCGGACGTAAGGCATGTGACAGTCGGAGCAGGAGACGCCCGCGTTATAGTGAGTGGAGCCGGCTGTGAAGAACTCATATTCGGGATGCTGAGCCTTGAGCATGGGCGTCCCTGTGCCGGGATATTCCCAATCTTTGAAGCCAAGGTCCTCGTAGTATTTGATGATGGAATAAATGTCGGTGCCGTTTGCCCATGGGAAGGTAAGGTACTTGCCCTCGCCCTTGAAGTAATACTCCACATGGCAGTTGGCGCAGACGACAGTGCGCATTTCCTGGCGGGTGAAGGTTGTCCAGTCCTTGCCCTGCGCCTTTAACGCCTCTTCCAGCGCGGGGTTGGTGACGATAAGCCGCATCGTCCCCGCTTCATGGCAGTTGGCGCAGCCGATGGGGTTGTTGATGTTCGGCGTCATTTCGTTAAACGACATCTTGTCGTAGGCTTCCATGCCCATCTCCGACCATAACCTGGGGTTGTCGGATGATTTGCACGAGTAGCAGGTGGCAGGCGTATGCTTGGGGTCGGCGTCGTTGAGATTCAAGCGTTTCGTGGCGCGCACATCCTCCAGCGCGTTGGCGTGACCGCGGTCATCGTTGTAATCCTTGCTGAAGGGATACCCGCTGAACAAAATCACCTGACGCGGGTCGCGTTCCAGCCATGAGAACTGCGACGAACCGCCGTAGGTCGTGTCAATATTATTCGTCCTGGTTTTGAGGAAGGTCGTGTATTGATTGGGGAAGTTCACGCCCCACTTTGCCGAATCGGGCTCCATCGGCGCAATTTCCGTCAGCGGCTGAAAGCCTCTTTCCTGCATGGGCTGGTTGCGCATGAAAACCAGCACGCCCGTCAATACGGCGGCAAGCACGATAATGATGCCGACCAGTATGAGGGTCGTATATTTTTTCACTGTGTCCATATGCGATTCTCCTTTTGATCGTGTGATGACGGCTGGCGTCTCAAAATTATTTGACGGGATAGAAATTCGAATCCTGATACGGAGCGATGGATGCGCCGCGCGGTCCATGCGCGACGTTGCGGTGGCACTCCCAGCAATAACGGTCGAACGGCTGGACGCCCATCATGATCGTTTCCACCGCATCCTCGTGACAGCGAATGCAATTCCCCTGAATGATTTGTTGGGAATGTTCGTTGGCGCGGATGACCTGCGGCGTTCTCCCTGTGCTGAACACATACACATCGTGCATGCCCTGCCGTCCCTTCTCAATGTAATAGTTCACGATGTTATCGTGCGGCAGATGACAATCCGAACACTCCGCCCAAGGACGGTGCGCGCTGTGATAATAATTTTCATACATCGAATCCATCACGTGACAATTCGCGCACGTTTCTGATGCGGTACCAGCGTAGGCGGGGGCGTCGGTCACAAACACAAATGTCCCCAGGGCAATGACCGCCGCCGCGATAGCGATGAAAAGCGGATTTCTGAACATCGTTCACCTTTTTATTGGTTAATCTAATTCTAATTCTACCTGAAATGGTCTGCTTCGTTGTGACTTTTGTCACAAATCGGGATAAAAAAGGCGCTTCAATCCTGACCGAAGCCTGATCTGCCCACCCAGCCTTTTCCCCCACCGGCAGGGAACCGCAATTTTACGCTGTAATGGTGAGCATATACCAGCAGATTTGGGTGGTATCTCGGCGAACGCTTATAATTGGAAAACACCCACGCCAGAGCTGCTTCAACGCTCAATGGTCGAGGGGTAAAAGTCGAGGTTTGGGTCTCTAAGAGCGTGTTTTATAAATCGGGGTTTACCATAGATGAACACGGATGAACACTGATTCTGAAGAAAAACGGGATGAAATTACCTTGTAAATCCAATT
>DAOUBY010000034.1:0-3331 GCA_034432325.1 Anaerolineales bacterium | reverse complement strand
GCGTCGACTTTGCGCTGTAATGATAGTCATGATTTGTAACAGCCAACTCCGCATCGAATGACACGAAGCCGCAAATTTTCTTCGGGAAATTCGTGAAAATTCGATGCAAAAGAGAACTGAGCCTTATTGCGGATAAATAGGACTTACGCGTAATCGGCGTTCTCTAACGCCAATTACCTGTCTCCGCATCGAATGACACGAAGCCGCAAATTTTCTTCGGGAAATTTGTGAAAATTCAATGCAAACGAGAACTGAGCCTTATTGCAGATAAAGTCCAATGTCACTCGAAATCCTCCAAGTCAACGGGCTTGCCACGATACAAGACGCCGGGCGCATCGGCTGGAGAAAGTTCGGCGTGCCAGCCTCCGGCGCGATGGACTGGTTTGCCTTCCGCGCTGCGAACCTGCTGGCGGGCAATGACCCGCATTGCGCCGCGGTTGAAATCGGCGGGGGTGGCATGACCCTGCGCGCCCTGCGCGACTGCGTGATTGCCGTTGCTGGCGAGGGCTTCACCCTCTCGGTTTACATCTGGGACTTCCCGCTCTGGAGTTCGTACTACGTCCGCGGCGGATGGACGATTCGCCTCGACAAACTGGACTCCGGCATGTGGGCGTACCTCGCCGTCTCGGGCGGCGTTCAGACTCCGCCGGCGCTTGATTCTGCCTCGACATACCTTCGCGGTCCCTTTGGCGGACTCGACGGCAGGACTTTGCAGCCCGGCGATGTATTGCGTTCGGGTATTCCCTCCCGCCCGCTGACCGACCTCGCCGCGCGGACACTGCCCGAATCCATGCGCCCCGCTTATTCCGACACTCCGACGCTGGATGTCATCCTGGGTCCGCAGGGATCGTATTTCACAGAGGAAAGTACCGCGACATTCATGTCGCACGAATACACGATAAGCCCAACCTCCGACCGCATGGGCTGCCGCCTCGAAGGTCCCGCGTTGACCCATCTCGGCAAGACCGAACTCCTCTCCGAAGGGATGACGATGGGCGCGATACAAGTCCCCTCCAGCGGGCAGCCCATCGTCATGATGGCAGACTGCCCAACGACGGGTGGTTATCCCAAGATCGGCGCGGTCATCAGTGCAGACCTGCCTCTGCTTGCCCAGTGTGCGCCGGGCAGGAGCAGGGTCCGCTTTCGGAGGGCGACGGTTGCCGGGGCGCAGAAAAAATACCGCGAGATGATGAGAGGGTTGGAGCGGATTGTGGAGGAATAAATGAACATTGACCTCAACTGTGACATGGGCGAAAACATCGGCAGCGACGCCGACATCATGCCGTACATCACCTCCGCAAACATTGCCTGCGGATTTCACGCCGGCGATGAGGTCTCCATGCGCGAGACGGTGAGGCTGGCGAAGCGTCTCGGTGTGGCGGTGGGGGCGCATCCGGGCTGGCGTGACCGCGAAGGGTTCGGGCGGCGGGAGATGTCTCTGCCGCTGGAGGAGGTGGAGGCGCTGGTTCGGGAACAGGTGAAAGCGCTGGCGGCAATTGCGCGCGCCGAGGGCGTGGAGTTGCGCCACGTCAAGCCGCATGGGGCGCTGTATAACCAGGCGGCAGCAGATCGCGGCATGGCAAATGCCATTGCGCGGGCAGTGAAAGCTGTCAGCAGGGGATTGGTTTTGGTGGGGCTGGCAGGCTCCGGGTTGGTCGAAGCGGGAGTCGAGGCGGGGTTGAGGGTTGCGAAGGAGGGATTCCCCGACCGCCACTACAATCCCGATGGCACGCTGGTGTCGCGCCGGGAGCCTCATGCGGTCATCGAATCGCCCGAGGAGGTGGCGGCTCACGCGCTGGAACTTGTCGAGAGAGGGGTGAATTTTGGCGGGCGGCGCGTGCGCGTGGAGACGTTGTGCCTGCACGGCGACCATCCGCGCGCGGCGGAGAATGCGCGGCGGGTGCGGGAGGCGCTGGCGGCGGCTGGGATCGAAGTACGGGCGTTGTAATCAGTCTTCGGCGAGGACGATGATTTTGTCGGCGGCGGAGAAGACGACCTGGCGCGATTTGGGCGGGTTGGTGTGGATGCCGTAGGCGCGGGCGGCGTCTTTGGCTTCGGAGACGAGGCGGTAGCCGATGGCGGTTTCGCCGCGGCGGCGCGCCGCTTCGACGACGGTGTAGAAGTTGACAGGGGTATCCGTTGCCACATAGTCGCCGACGGGTTTGAGGTAGATTTCCGAGCCTTCGGGGGTGAAGATATCCTGAAAGACGGCGAAGAGATCGGGGTTTTCGGAGAATTGCGCCAGCATCAGGCTGATGAAATGGTCGCTGACGATGAAGTCGTCCACCTGGGTGACTTCGGCGAGTTCGCGGTTGCGCAGGTCGAGCATTTCGCTGACGATGGAGAAGGGAGTGGCGTCGCGCCCGGCGATGTCGCGCAGGTGCAGGAGAGTGACGAGGGTTTTGGCGTCGGCTTGCTGCGGGTCGAGGGCGCTGTATGCCAGCACGATGACGTGGTTGTATTCGTGGATGTGCAGGCTGTCGAGCAGGGCGCGGTCGGCGGTGTCGCCTTCGCGCACGTCCAGTTTTTGGTTTTTCAAGCGGATGCCCTGCGCCTTGAGTTGTTTCTCGATTCCGTAGAGGTCGGCGACGATGGTCAGCAGCGAGCCTGGGGGGACGTAACGCTCCAGTTCGCGGACGATGATGGCGCCGCTGCGGTTCCAGCCGAGGATCAGGCATTTTTCGGGCGGCGGTTTTTGCGGGGCGCGGCTCGAGCGGATGACCTGCTCGTTGACCGGGATCAGGCGGCGCTCCGCGTTGAGCGAGGCGGCGTAGGCAGAGAGTTGAATCGTGTCGTCATCTTCCGAGATGGCAATAACCTGGTCGCCGCGCTCGATTTTTGTCTCCATCGGCGGGTTGATGCGAATCGAGCCGTCTGCTCTGCGAAGCCCAATCACGCAGGAATCCTCGTACAGCATAAGCGCTTCGCCGTAAGTCCTGCCGGCGAGTTCGGTCTCGTTCTTGAAGTAGATTTCGTCGCCCTCGAAGTTCATCAGTTCGGTGTACACCATCGAAAGCCCCGACTGGCGCGAGGTCTGCGCCACGATGCGGGCGATGATCTCCTCGATGAAGACGGTCTGCACATTGTCCCGCTCGCCGACGATGCGCAGAATGCCGAGGTTCTCCGCTTTGCGGATTTGGGTGACGATGTTGTAGGGCTGCTGGCGGCGGTGCGGATTGTTGGTGATTGCCAGGACCGTTTTGACGACATCGGCGTCGGGGTCGCCGCTTTCGGGCGGCAGGACGATGATGGATTTGGCGGTGTGCGGACTGACGATTTCGAGGTCGTTCGGGTCGAGCGGACTGCCGCTGCGGCAGATGATGCGCGTCCC
>DAOUBY010000033.1:0-14615 GCA_034432325.1 Anaerolineales bacterium | reverse complement strand
AAGTTACGCAGGGTTTTCGTGATCTACTGAATTTATCTGTGTTCATCTATGGTTGGAACATGAATTTCAAAACACTCTCTTAGAGAACGCCGATTACGCGTAAGTCCTATTCTGTCTCCCGCGTTACACGGCAGTATAATCCAGTGTGGCTCAGGTGTAACTATTCAGCCAGAGCGGTGACAAACGCTGGCGCATAAGGCTCGTATGGCTTCACGGCTTGGCAATTGGATTGGTGTCATTGAATGCAAGTATCCCAGATGTTTGTATAATTCACGGTAGAATTTTGTTGGAATTCTCGTTAGGCTGAATAGTTATCTTGACAGATGCAAATTTACCTTAACTTGTGAGCGATGCCCTAATGGATACCTTGTAATTGGCCCACAAAAAAGCAGATGCCAGAAATTTTCCTGTGACAGAAAAGCCAGAGACCACCCCAGGGAAACACCATGAAACAATTCCGCATATTCCTATTCATCATTGTCATATCGCTAACAGCCTGTAACGCCACATCCCAAACACCCATATCAACTGAAATCACTCCCACCACCCCATCGTCGCCGTCAGCGGAAAATATAGCGAAGACAAGCACACCCACTGCCATCTCGCCATCTCCAACATCAGAGCCTACGCCGACCGTCAGCCCAACACCCACTGCCATTCCAAACATTGATTCTGGCATGTCGTTTCAGTGGGAAAGCGTTTTCACCAGCGAACAGTTGAAATTTTTCGATAACAGCAGCCTCACCTTCACTCCCGATGGACGTTTGCTTCTTGTCGCAGGAATGCCCACAGAGGAAGATCAAACCGCAATTCAATTCCTCGATTTGCAAACGTATGAGACGGTCAAAGCAATCCCTTACGAATTTCTCCGTACCGCTAACATCGGACTTTCGTCAACAGGGCAGCTTATTGCCAGTAGTGCCTACGACTTTGACGCCAGTGCATACCGATTGCGTGTCATTGCCTGGGATACACAAGAAATC
This sequence comes from Anaerolineales bacterium, assembly GCA_034432325.1. Lineage (GTDB taxonomy): Bacteria > Chloroflexota > Anaerolineae > Anaerolineales > Villigracilaceae > Defluviilinea. Next base: position 13,632 of record DAOUBY010000033.1, on the reverse strand, counting down.
CTGCACCAATTTGAACCCCAAAGGTGGGAAATTGCAGTTACACGTTGGTCGCCGGATGGAAAGTGGTTGGCGGCTGGTGCATTGGATGGAACAGTGTCAGTCTATCGCACCGCCGATTTCTCTGAAACACTCCATGCCAAATTACAAAACAATCGGATTTCGGGGCTTGCGTTTTCTCCAGATTCTCGCTGGATGGCACTCGGTGGAAGTGACCAGACGATTTATATTTGGGATTTGCAGAACCCTGGCGACCCAATTCGTTTGAAAGACAGCAACGCAGCCATTGTAAGTATTACTTTCTCGCCGGATAACCAATGGCTGACGGCTTCAACCCCCAGCGGACTTTATTTCTGGGAAACAGGAACGTGGACATTTCATAAAGATAAGTTCCTGCCAGGAGATTTCCGCGCGGTGACCTTTTCGCCCGCTGGTCAAGTTCTTGCAGCGGGAATGTCAAACGGCAATATTATGATGTGGCGTACTGAAACCTTTAACAAAATTACCGAATTAAACGAGCAAAAAACGCGCATCGTTGGACTGGCCTTTTCACCAAATGGACAATACCTGGCAGCCATATCCCTTTCCACCTTCAACCCCAGCGAAAATGACCCAGCAAAACAAGGCTACAAAAGCAAATTGGCAATTTGGAAATACATTCCCAAAAAGTGATACCGTTTTGGGTTGACAGCCTTTCTGAATTCACTCCGCTTCGGCATACGCTTCCTGGGTTAAATGCACAGGCAATAATCCTTTGTTCGACCACAATCGCACCGTGCTGGGATGCACGCCCAGCAGGTCTGCCGCATCTTTGAGAGAAAGCCATTTCTCGCCCATCAGCCCTCCGCCGCCAACGCCACTTTTTCGACAAAAGAGGGTTCCTCAGCCTGCTGTTGGAAAGCCTCAACATCAATTCGGCTGAGCATTCGAGTAGCGATCAACAACATGGCCGCTTCAAGGGAAAATACTACCAGGTAACCGCTCAAGGCGTGATCTGTAATTTGCGTCACGCTATCGCGCACCACACCGCTGAGCAGAGTTCCGATTAAACGCGAGAGTGCGTTGGAAAAGCCCCAGGCGCCAATGTACAGCCCAGCACTGGCAGCGGTGGTGAGATCAAACATCAGAGAAAGATTGGCCACCGTCGCCAGGCCCGTACCAAGGCCGAGAAAGGTCACACCGGCGTAGAATTGGAGTGGACGTTTGAGAACGTCCACTGTGCAATGCCGCTTCTGCCTTCTTTACAGATGAGTCATGCTATGTAATCGGAGCGCTACTCGTATGTCACAACCCTTGAAAGAGATGTTGGATGTCCTGGCTTGCCCGGAGACGGGTCAGCCGCTTGAACTCCTCACGCGCCAGGAGGCTGAAGCCGACCTGGGGGCGCCGCTTTGTCTGTTGCGCGCTCCGGATGAGCGCTCTGCCGTTCTGGGGGCTCACTTTGGGACGGTTACTCACGTCCTGCGGCGTAAGGATCGCCAGGCGGCGTATGCCATTGTGGAGGGGATTCCGATTCTGATGGCGCCGGAACAGATTGGACCCTGGTCTCAACGCCGTTCTTTCGATTTGAAAGACCCTCGTTACGCTGAAGCGTATGCGGAGATGGAGCATTACAACCAGGTTTCGGGCAGTCTGGCGCAGGACATCAGCCGCTCTGAAGCGTACGCGCATATTGCCCGCGTGCGGCAAGCCTCGCCCGCCGACCGCGCCTCTTTCCCTGCTCCGCCTCAGGTCTGGCTGGATGCGGTGTACGACAGCGCCAGTCAATGGGACGCGTACCGGCACATCGCGCCGGTGAGCGGCAGGCGGGTGATGCAGTTGGGCGGTCAGGGGATTCATGCCGTCAAGTTTTTGATTGGCGGGGCGGAGGAAGCCTGGCTGGTGACGCCGATGCTCGCGGAAGCCCGTTTTGCCATTTCGCTGGCGGCAGCCTTCGGGGTGGAGAGTCGTCTGCGGTGTGTGGTAGCCATTGCGGAAGAATTACCCTTGCGGGATGCCGCCTTCGACGTTGTGTATTCGGGTGGATGCGTGCATCACATGGTCACTTCTCTTGCGCTGCCGGAAGCGGCGCGGGTATTGAAAGAAGGCGGACGCTTCGCGGCAATCGAACCATGGCGGGCGCCCTTTTATTCGCTCGGCACCCGTGTCTTCGGCAAGCGGGAGGAAAATGTGTTTTGCCGTCCGCTCGACCGGCAGAGGGTGGCGCCGCTCGAGACAGCCTTCGAGTGGTCGCAGACAATCCAACACGGAACCTTTGTGCGTTACTTTCTGATTGCTTTGAAGAAACTGGGGGTGAAATTATCGCTGATGACGGTGTGGCGGCTGATTCGCATGGACGACAGCCTGGCAAACCTGTTGCCCGGCATGCGCCGCCTGGGGAGCAGCATTGCCTTGCTGGGGACCAAGTCATCTGCAGCAGCCTCAGAGAGCGGTTGATAACTGATCTTCTTGCTTAAACGCTGTTCTCTAACGCCAACGGGCGCGTGAGAGAACGCGCCCTACGCATATTACGAGCTGATGCTACCCACTTTTCCCGTACCGCGAGCCTGTCGAAGGGTATCTCGCCCTTCTGTGCGTCTCCAAAATACAGGGTGCGACATGAATGTCGCGGTACGAAAGCCCATATCTGGATTGTTAGAATAATTTGGAAAAGCGACTCCGCTGCAAAAACCTTTTCCAGGCACGGTGAATACAAACGCCACGAAGTTTCTTGACATTATCTTGCGCCAAATTTCAGGATTGGAATTCCTTTGTGTACTTCGTGTCCTTCGTGGATAAAGACCTTTTTGCAGTAGACTCAAAAGTGCAAAATCTCTCGCCACTGTGTAAGGTGAGTTGCAAAAGTCCTGCTCGCTCAAACTTCAGGACAGTAAGCTTTTGGCGAACGCCAGAAACCCCTGCACGTCTTTGAAATTGGTGACCATGCCGACGGAAATCCGCACTGCGCCGCTGGATTTGCCGTCAATGCAGTGACGAAAGTCCTCGATGGTGAGGCGGTTTTCGTGTCCGGGCTGGGTGAAGCAGACATCCAGTTCGACGCGCGAGATGCCGAGCGCCACTTCGCCGGCGCCGGGGTTGCAGAAACACCCCGTCCGCAGGGAGATGTTGACCTTGTTCGCCTGCTCTTCGATGAAGCGATGGTCGAACGCCTTGTCGTCCTTGTCGTAGAAGTTGACCGTGACCGCCCCGCCTCTGCCCTCCATTCGGGTGGGTCCATAGACCCGCACCAGCGGCACGCCGCTGCTGTGTTTCATTTCGGTCAGGTTTTTCAACAGCCAGCCGGTTAGACAGTGGACGCGTTCGCTGATGACATCGTAGCCGATGGATTCGATGTGCTTCAACCCGATTTCGATGGCGGGGATGTTGAGGTAATCGAGCGTGCCGTCCTCGAAAGCGGCTGCGCCCTCGGCAAGGTAGTATTTGCCGCCCTGCACCGATGCGACGGTGATGGTGCCGCCGGCAAACCACGGACGGCGCAGTTTTTCCAGCGCCGCTTTGCGCGCCAGCAGAGCGCCGATGCCGGTGGGGTAGCCGAACATTTTGTAGAAAGAGATGGGGACGAAATCCGGCTTGACGCGGCTCAGGTCGAGCGGGCTGGTGGGGACGAAGGCGGCGGCGTCGAGCAGAACGTCCCAGCCGTGCGCGTGCGCTTTTTCGATCCACTCCAGCGGGTGTTTGACGGAGGAGAAGTTCGATTGGGCAGGATAAGCAAAAAGGTTGTGTCCGCGTTTGGAGGGCTGGGCAAGTTCACGGTCCAGTTGAGAGGCGTCCACGCGCATATCGGGCAGGGCAACCGGGATGTAGGTCACGGCGCCGCCGCGCGCCTGGGCAAATTCGCGGATTCCGTTCACCGAGTTGTGATTGTCGAAGGTCAGCAAATAGCGCCCGTTGGCAAAGGGATACGATTCGCCAATCAACTTCAATGCGCCGCTGGCGTTCGAGGTGAAGATGGCAACGTATTCGTCGGGGTCGGCGTTGAAGAATTTGAGGATGTATTCGCGCGTGTGTTCCACCAGTTGGGTGGCGGCTTGCGAGGTGGGGTTGCCGGAGTGCGGGTTGCCGAAGACGTGCTCGGCAAGCAGGCGGTGATGACGGCGCAACTGCGACTCGGCATATAGCCCGCCGCCAGTGTAATCGAGGTAGATATGACCGCCCAAATCGAGACGGGCGTATTCCACGGCGCGCAGGTCGTCAATGATGTGGGTGGTGGGGTACGAGGGAAACTCTCTCAAAAAAGCCACAAAGTCCGGGTCTTGTTGGGTCATCGCTGCCTCCCCGGCTATTTAACCACAGAGTCGGCTGCGACACAAACGGCTATATAATACCCTCATGCCTCGTATCTGTATCGTGCCGCGCGCCGACGGTCTGGCGGGCGTGGCGTCTTTTCGCCTCAAATTCGAGAGCGGATTGCGCGCCCGCGGCGTGGATGTGACCTACGACCTTGCCGCGCCTTCGGACGCCGTGCTCGTTCTTGCCGGGACCCGCCGCCTGCTCCCGCTGTGGAGAGCGCGTTCACGCGGACGGCGAATCGTGCACCGCCTCGACGGAATCAACTGGGTGCACCGCGCCCGCTGGGCGGGGCTTCGCTACACCGTCCGCGCCATGTATGGGAATTGGAATCTCTCTTTCATCCGCTCGCATCTGGCGGATGAAGTGATTTATCAGAGCCGGTTCATCCGCCGCTGGTGGGAGGAATGGTACCGCCCGGCGCCTGTGCCGGCGTCGGTGATTCTCAACGGCGTGGATTTGACCCAGTACACGCCGCACGGCTTGCACGAACGCCCGTCCATGCATTACCGTCTGCTGGTTGTGGAGGGCAGCCTGGCAGGCGGCTTGAACGCCGGCTTGCTGCAGGCGGCGGAACTGGCGGGGCTTCTCTCGCGCAAATTCAAGATCGAACTGCACGTTGCCGGGCGGGTGGATTCGCGCACGAAGAACCGCTTGGAGAATCAAACTGCCTTTCGCGCCCGCTTTCTGGGGGCGGTCAAACGCGAGCACATTCCCTGGCTGATGCGCTCCTCGCACCTGTTATTTTCTGCCGAGGTCAACCCGCCCTGTCCCAATTCAGTCATCGAAGCGCTGGCGTGCGGGCTGCCCGTCGTCGGTTTCGACACCGGCTCGCTCTCCGAACTTGTGCAGGGAAATGCGGGACGGCTGACGCCTTACGGCGCAAACCCCTGGAAACTGGAAACGCCCGACCTCCCTGCGCTTGCCGAAGCCGCGGAGGAAGTCTTGCGGGACAATGAAAAGTTCAGGCAGGCGGCGCGGGCGCAGGCGGAAACTCACTTGGGTCTCGACCAAATGGTCGAAAAATATCTCGATGTTTTGCTGAGATAGGAGCTGCCATGTCTGACCGTGAAGTCATCGAATTCCTCAAGAAGCACCTGCAAGCCATTCAGGAGAACGACCTTGCAGCCTACAAAGAAACCACCGCCGGCGACCTGACCCTCTACGAATGGTGGGTCACGCCGCATCGCATTGACGGCATCCCCTTTCACGAGTTCATGATGACCTCCAACGCCGAGCGCGGCACGGTCTTTGGCGCTGAAGGGAAGGGCAAAGCCGCCGCACGCTTCGACCTTTCGAACCTGCACATTCAGCGCTATGGAAACACCGCCATCGCCAGTTACACCCTGCTCATCAGCACGGCAACGGCAGAGGGGGTGAAGGTTGCCGCCCACAACGAAAGCCGCGTGATGGTCAGGAGCAAAGGTGCGTGGAAGGTCGTCCACGTGCATAAATCCCCCGCCTGGCAGGCGCCGCATCTCCCGTCATGAGCGAACGCCCCCTTCGAAGTTACGACCTCCTCTGGCTGAGCCTGACGCTCCTTGTGCTTGTGGCGCTTTCCTTTCTGTTCCCCATCCGCCCGCAGGATTATTGGTGGTGCCTTCGGGTCGGAAGGGACATCGTGTCCACGGGGGCGGTGCCGGTCACTGAAAACCTGAGTTGGAGCCAGGCTGGACAGCCCATCTTGTATGAACCCTGGCTGGCGTGTGTGGTCTTCGAACGGGCGCACGTTTGGGGTGGAGCCGGCGGCGTCTTTTTGCTGCGCGGCTTGCTGATAGGGTTGACCTACGGGCTGCTTTGGGTTCTGGCAGGGCGTGACGTGAGTCCGCAGTTGGCGGCGGCGCTCGTGCTGACCGCCGGGCTGGCGGGCAGCAACAACTGGGAAATGCGCGCCCAACTGTTTGCATATCCGCTGTTCGTCCTTTGCCTATATATTCTGCTTGCATGGCAGGCGGGCAATGACAAACTGCTTTGGATCCTGCCGGCGATAACCGTCTTATGGGCAAACCTTCACGGTTCTTTCGTCCTCAGCCTTGCGCTGGCGGGGTCCGCGTTTCTCTTTGGAGCGGGGAATCGCAAATCTTTGCTGATTGCCTTGCTGCTCATGACGGCGGGAACCCTGCTCACCCCGCACGGCGTTGCCTTGTGGACGCATCTCTATTTCATGCTTACCGTGCCTGCCAATCAGCAATTCAGCCTTGAGTGGCGGGCGCCGGTCAATGAAGGCTGGCAAATGAACGTCTTTTTTGCGTGGGTTCTGGCGTTTGCCCCGCTGGCGGCGTTTTCTTCGAGGAGAATCTCCGTGATGGAGTGGGTGTGGTTCCTGGCATTTGGCTGGCTGGCATTCTCCGGGGTGCGCTACGTCATCTGGTTTCTCTTGCTCATCGTCCCGTTGACCGCCAGCCTGTTGACGGGCATTCTTCCGCGCAAACAAAATCCGCCCCCCAAACATCGTTACGCCGCCTTCGACATTGCGCTTTCACTTTTCTTTGTTTTGTTGTCCCTAGCCTATCTGCCCGGCATAAGGGAAACGTGGTGGGCGCAGGCGCCGGCAGCGTATGAGCCGACCCTGACCCCCATTCGAGCAGCGGAATGGCTGAGCCAGCATCCCGACCTGCCAGGTCCCATGTGGAACGATTACGCCTTTGGCAGTTATCTTGCCTATGCCCTGCCCTCCCGCCCGGTTTGGGTGGACAGCCGTTTCTTCCCTTTCACCGCCGCCCAAATGGACGAATACCTGCAGATAAGCCGCGGTTCGCCCCTTTGGGAATCTGCATTCGAGCGTGAAGGGATTAATCTGCTCTTCCTCTCCACCGTCAGCCAATCTGCGCTGATCAAACTTGTGGAATCATCCGGGCGGTGGTGCGAACAATACCGCGATGAGACCGCAGTCATCTTTTCGAGATGCGAGCCGATGCAATGAAACATTTCCCCGGCAAACTTGCCATTCAACAGCGCGTCCTGCCTGCCTACCGCGCGCCCTTCTTCGACCTGCTCGCCTCCGCCTGCGACGGAGGCGTGAGCCTGTTCAGCGGTCTGCCGCGCCCCAACGAGGGCATCACCACCGCCAGCCGGTTGCAGAACGCCCACTACCAACAGGGGCAAAATGTTCACCTGCTCGACGGCGCGCTGTATCTGTGTTACCAGCAGGGCTTGATGGACTGGCTGGAAGACCGCGACCCCGATGCCCTGATCCTGGACGCCAACCCGCGCATCCTTTCCACCTCCGCCGCCGTGAAATGGATGCGCGCCCGCCGCCGCCCCGTCATCGGCTGGGGGTTGGGCGCGCCGCCTCTTTCGGGACCTCTGGCTGGATTCCGCCAAATGCGCCGGCTCTCCTTCCTGCGCCGCTTCGACGCCCTGCTTGCCTACAGCCGCCGCGGCGCGGAGGAATACGCCTCCCTCGGCTTCCCGCGTGAACGAATCTTCGTGGCATACAACTCGGTTTCGCCCGCCCCTGCCCACCCGCCCCCCTCCCGCCCGTTGACTTTTGACTCGCGCCCGCTGGTCATCTTCGTTGGCAGGCTGCAGGCAAGGAAACGGGTGGATTCCCTCCTGCGCGCCTGCGCCGAGATTCAAAACGTGCGCCTGCTCATCGTGGGCGATGGACCCGAACGCCCCGCCCTCGAAGCCCTCGCCAGAGACGTGTACCCCCAGGCGGAGTTTGCCGGCGCAAAGCATGGGGCGGAGTTGAAGCCCCTTTTCGAAGCGGCAGACCTCTTTGTCCTGCCGGGAACCGGCGGGCTGGCGGTTCAAGAGGCGATGAGTTACGCTCTGCCCGTCATCGTGGCGCAGGGCGACGGCACACAGGACGACCTCGTCCGCCGGGAGAACGGATGGCAAATCCCGCCGCACGATTTCGAGGCGCTGGTCGCAGCCATGAAAGACGCCCTCTCAGACCCGGCGCGCCTGCGGCGGATGGGGGAAGAATCCTATCGCATTGTGAGGGAGGAAATCAACATCGAGCGGATGGCGGAAACGTTCGTGACGGCGTTGAACTCGCTGACCTGACCTCTCACGGAGTTTCGGTTGGAAGCGGCGGCATGCGTTCCACATTGACCCACATTTGCACGCCGTCGGTCGAGAGTTCGATCCAGCCGTTCTGGTCGGTACGCAGAAGGGTGTAATCTTTGAGCGTTTCCAGCACGTCGCTGTCGGGCAGGCCGTTTGGGTCGGCGGCGGCGACGCTCAGCACCGCCAGTTCCGGGTTGACGTTGACAATCCAGTCCTCGGGGTTCGAGGGGGCGTAGCCCGAATCTGCCAGCAAAAGCACACTTGCCCCGCCCAGGTCTTCCCCATAGCCCAGTTCATCGAGTGCATCGAAACTCATCCCCACCGGCAGCAGCGCGCGGAAATTTCGATACTCCAACAGCAAAACTGCCCCGCGCGGACCGCTCGTCAGCGCCGTCAGGGTTGCGCCGTCGCCCAGGTCGAGCGTCTGCCCGCTCGTTGCCTCGGTCACGGGAATGCCTTTGATCGAAAGATACTCGTTCAACACCCCCGCCGAAAACGACGCCTGACGGTTTCCGCTCCACCACACCGCGCCCGGCGGGTAACGCTCCAGCACGCGCGGCAGGGCGGCAACCTGCTCCTCATCCGTCGAGGCAATCACCAGCCAGTCCAGACCGCGGTTGAACGACGAGATGCGCCTGCCCAACTGATCCGACAACTTCGTCACGCTCTCCCCGCCGTTGATCAAAATCTTTCTGCCGGAGGGCGTTTGGATGAGAATCCCGTCTGCCGAACCCACGTCCATAAAAGTGACGTGCAGGCGTCCATCGGGAACTGCGGACGCGGCGCGCCAGGTCAACACCAACGCGATGACCAGCACGACGATTCCGCCTCCGACTCCGACCGCGCCTGCCTTCTGCCCGAGGGAGCGAATCCACCCTTTGAGTTTGGACCAGCCCGCCGCTCCGCCCTGAGCGAAGAGCAGGGTCAGTGAAAAAAGCGCCGCGTAGAACGCAATGGCGAACCAGAGCGGAAACTTTCCCAGGAAGATTGTCCCATGCGGCACATGGTCGAACAATTCCACGATGCGGATGGTGTACACCACGAAGGGCAGGGCAATCCACGCCGCCGCCTGACCGAGCGGAAACCACAGGTGGCTGAGCAGAACCGCCAGCCCGCCGAGAATCATCACCGCCGGCTGGGCAGGCAGGATGAACGGATTGGCGATGAACGAAACGAGCGAAATGCGCTGAAAGTGATATGCCATGATGGGAAGGGTGGTCAGTTGCGCGGCGAGGGTGAGCAGGACGAACTCGGAGAAGAGTTGGGCGGCTCTTTCACCGCTGGAACCCGGCAGGTGCTTTGTGATGATTCTATTCGCAAATTCCGAAAACGGCTGGGCATACAGGATAAGCCCAAGCGTGGCAAAGAACGAGAGTTGAAAGCCCACATCCCAAACATAACGCGGATTCCACAGGCACATGAGCAAAGCGACAGCCAGCAAAGTATTGAGGGCAACCTGCCGCCGTCCAAACTGCTTTGCCAGCAATGCCAGCGTGCCCATGATGGCGGCGCGCACCACCGCCGCATCGCCGCCCACCAGGGCCGTATAGAGCGCAATGGCAATGACCGCCAGCGCCACGCCTTTTCGCTTCCCGAGGAAGCGGCTGAAGAAGGTGATGAAAATGCCGGCAATGATGCTGATGTTGAACCCCGAAATGGCGATGATGTGCGCCGTGCCGGTGTTCTTGAACGCCTGCTGAAGATCCTTTGTGAGACCCGTATCCACGCCGAGCAAAATGCCCGCCAGCAGAGATGATTCAGGGTCGGGGAAGAGGCGGTAAAGGTTGGTCAGCGAACGTTCCTTGAAGGCATACAGCGCGCGCAGCAGGGGGTTCCCCGCCTGTTTTGGGAGGATCGTCACAGCGGGATCGGGCATGTAGGAGTGGATGCCCTGCGCAGCGAGATAATCGCGGTAGGAGAAATCCTCGTTTTCGGGCGGGGTTTCCAGTTTGCCGCGCAACCGAACCGTCTGCCCGTAGGCGAAGACCTGGTTGGCGGGAGCGCGGGCGAGAATCAAACCGCCGGCTTCGAGGTCGCTGTCGCCGGTGTCCACGCTCGTCACCTGCACGCGCAGGTTGGTGAAGGCGTCGCGGTAGTCGGGGAAGTCCGTAATGTAGCCGGTGACCAGCACGTCGTAGTTGCGGTCGTTATAAAAGGCGATATGGAACGCATCGAATTGCGGGACGGAATATTGATACCGCGCTGCGCCGAGGGAGAGAGCGAGGAGCAGGACGAAGATAAAAGCGGAAAATGGAAAGTGGAAAGTTGGAAGGAAGCGGGCGAGCAGGGCAAGCAGGAGGAAAAACAGGGCGAGCAGCCCCCAGCCCCACAGCGGCAGAGAGACCGCGCTCCCCAGCACGATGCCCGCGAGAAAGGCAAGCGAAAACCACATCAGCGGAGGCTGTGTGCTCAGTTGCTCGCGCAGGGAAGTGTGGTTTGCCGCCTGCATGGATGCCGTTTATCATAGCATGGAATTTGGCTGGTGGGATACAATTTCATCTGTCATTAGCGGGTGACCGAAGGGAGCGAAGCAACTCCCATTGGAGGGATTGCTTCGTGGCGCAAAGCGCCGCTCGCAATGACATGGATCACTATGTCATCCTCCGATCTCATCCTTGTCACCGGCGCCACCGGCTACGTGGGCGGGCGGCTCGTGCCGCGCCTGCTCGAAGCCGGTCGCCGCGTGCGTGTCCTCGTGCGCGACCCGGCGCGCCTGCACGGACGCCCCTGGCTGAACAAAGTGGAGGTTGCCGCCGGCGATGCGCTCGACGCCTCCTCCCTCACCGAAGCCCTGCGCGGCGTTTCCACCGCCTACTACCTCATTCACGGCATGCAGGGAGGCAAAGTCAACGCCGAACGCGACCTGACCATGGCGCGCAATTTCGCCGACGCCGCCCGCCGGGCAGGCGTCCAACACATCATCTACCTCGGCGAACTGGTGGACCCCACCGCCGACCTTTCGCCTTACCTGCGCGCCCGCCACGAGACCGGCTACATCCTGCGCGCCAGCCAGGTGACCGTCACCGAGTTCCGCGCCGGCATGATCGTCGGCTCCGGCTCGGCGTTGTTCGAGATGATCCGCTACCTGACCGAACGCGAACCCGTGCTCATCTGCCCTGCGTGGTTCTACTCACAGGCGCAGCCCATCGCCATCCGCGACGTGCTTGCCTACCTCCTCGCCGCCCTCGACACGCCGCAAGCCGCCGGCAGGCTGATCGAAATCGGCGGTCCCACCCGCCTGACCTACGCCGAGATGCTCCTCGAATACGCCAGAGAACGCGGACTGAAACGCCGCCTCATCCGCACCCCCTTCTACGCCCCGCGCCTCTCCGCCTATTGGGTGCACATGGTCACGCCCGTTCATTGGCGACTCGTATTGCCGCTGATCGAGGGTCTGCGCGCCAGCCTCATCGTCCGGGATGAAGCGGCGCGGACGCTCTTCCCGCACATCCAGCCCATAGACTTCCGCACCGCTGTTCATCTGGCGCTCGGGCGCATCCAGCGCGACAACGTCGAAACCAGTTGGGCAGATGCGCTCGTCACCACGGCGGGCGAAGTCAGACCCTACACCTTCACCGTCGAAGACGGCATGTTCATCGAAAGGCGGCAGGCGCTCCTCGACCTTCCGCTCGAAGCGGTCTTCCGTTCCTACATGGGCATCGGCGGCGGGCGCGGCTGGCTCTACATGGATTGGGCGTGGGCAGTCCGCGGCTGGATGGACAAAGCAGTCGGCGGCGTTGGATTGCGGCGCGGGCGCAGGCACCCCGACGAGGTCCGCGCAGGCGAAGCGCTCGACTTCTGGCGCGTCGAACAGGTGGAGCCGAACCGCCTCCTGCGTCTGCGCGCCGAAATGAAACTGCCCGGCAAAGCCTGGCTCGAATTCCGCTCCGACCCGCAAAACGGCAAAACCCTCTTCACCGTCACCGCCTACTTCGCGCCGCGCGGTCTCTTCGGCTTCCTCTACTGGTACGCCATGTGGATTCCCCACCGCTTCATCTTCGACGGGCTGACCAACCGCCTGGCGTCACGCGCAAGGGTGTTGGCGCATTGACTGCTCCGCTCATCCTCGTTACCGGCGCCACCGGCTACATCGCCAGCAGACTCATCCCCCGCCTGCTGGACGCCGGCTACCGCGTCCGCGCCCTCGCCCGAAACCCGCGCCGGCTCTACGGGCGCGCCTGGTTCGACCAAATTGACGTTGTCCAGGCTGACGTCACACTTCCCCAAACCCTGCCCCGCGCCCTCGAGGGAGTCCACACCGCCTACTACCTCGTCCACAACATGTCGCAGGGACGCGGCTACACCGCCCTCGAACTCGAATCTGCCCGCGCCTTTGCCGCCGCAGCGGAACAGGCAGGCGTGGAACACATCATCTACCTCGGCGGGCTGGCAGACCCCGAACAGCACCTTGCCCCGCACATGCGCTCCCGCATCGAGACGGGCAAAATTCTGCGCCAGGGAAAAGCGCCGGTCACCGAATTTCGCGCCGGCGTCATCGCCGGTTCCGGAAGCATCTCCTTCGAAATGATCCGCTTTATGACCGAGTTGTTTCCCATTGTGCCGGGTCCTGCCTGGCTGAAAAACAAATCCCAACCCATCGCCATCCAAAACGTCATAGATTACCTCCTCGCCGCGTTGACCAACCCCAACGGGCGCGGCGGCGTCTTCGAAATTGGCGAACTGCAAACCTACACCTACGCCGACCTGATGCTCCGCTATGCCCGCGCCCGCGGACTCAAACGCCGCATGCTCCTCCTGCCGGGCATCCCCCTTTGGCTCATGGCGTTCGGCGTGGCGTTGATGACCCCCGTCCCTTACCCCATCGCCTACGCCCTCATCGGCGGCTTGTCTGCCGACAGCGTGGTCAAACACCCCCAAGCCCTGCAAGCCTTCCCCGAAGTGAAATTGATTGACTTCGACGCCGCCGTCCGCGACGCCCTCCAGCGCACCCATCCCGACCACATCGAACGCGTCTGGCTCGATGGCAGACCCGGCGCCAAATCGCTCAAGCATGAAGGCTGTTTTATTCTTCATCTTGATACCCCTCTCTCTGTGGGAGAGGGAGTAGGGGTGAGGGAGTTTCGCCGAACCCGCTTCGGCTCCCTCTGGCTGGAACACGGACGCCGCTCCCAAACCCTCTTCTTCTCCCCCCGCGGGCTGCCGGGCTTCCTCTACTGGTATCTGCTTTACCCCTTTCACTGGCTTCGGCTTCGCTGGCGCAGCAGCCGCCCATGAGTTTCGTCTTCATGGCTTTCTCAAAGTCTGGTTTCAGGCTAAAAAACAAACAGGATAGACAGGATTTCAGGATAAGCCGCGCGCAAAGCAGGGCGAAAA
>DAOUBY010000032.1:0-2918 GCA_034432325.1 Anaerolineales bacterium | reverse complement strand
CGCGGTGGCGTGAGATTCTCGCCCTGCCTGCGCCAGTGCCACAGGCACAGGTGAGCCTGCCGAAGGGTATCTCGTGGTTTCAGGCGACATGAATAGAATTCTTGCATAAGTCATGGGACGGATCTGCCTTGAGTTTTTAGCCACTGATTTCACGAATTTACACGAATTTTCAAGAAAAATCAGTGAGAATCTGTGTAAATCCGTGGCAAAGATGATACTTTTGCAAGAGGTTAATGTTGCGGCACGAATGAACTGCGTAACGTCAGTTGCTCAGGTTTCCTGAATGAGCGCGCCTGGCGTTACGCTTTGCGGGTCTTGAGGCGGGAGGTCACCAGCCTGGTCACGGCTTGCCAGATGGGGCAGCGGTCATGGACGCCCAAAAAGGCGACGAACGCGCCAGCTGCGAGCACGAGCCAATTGCCGGTGGAAATGCCGACCATGACGAGCAATGCGCCCGCGCCCAGCCGCAGCATGCGGTCAAACGCCGAGATGGGGACTTGGACTTCCGTCCCGGCTGCCAGCGCCGCGAACATGGCGCGGTAGCCAGCCTCGTTCTGCGCGCCGGTCACACGGGCTGCCACTTCGCCGCCGCGCAGCGCCAGCACGGTGGGGATGCCGATGATCTGGAATTTTTCGAGCACCTCGCGCGACTCGTCTGCGTTGATGGGCAGGAAGGCGACCCGGTCCTTGTACTCGGCGGCAAGTTTTTCGAGGATGGGCTTGGTCACGCGGCACGGCGCGCACCAGGGCGCCCAAACATCCACGATGACGGGTTTTTCGGCGGAGGAAACGGTTTGTTGAAATTGAGTCAGGTTCATGGTCAAGGAAAGAAGCGGAAACGTCCCGAAGGTCTTTTGGTTCCCTCGGGACGTTTCGCGTCAGGATCGCCTTATCCCTTGTAGGTGCTGAACTTGAAGGGCGCGTACAGCGGGCAGAACGCCACGATGGCAGTCAGCAGGAACACGGCTGCCACGACGAGCAGGACGATGCCGAGCCCGCCCGTCACTGCGCCGCTGAAGTACAGGTAGGCGAACAAAGCGGCGACGATGGTGCGGACAATGCGATCGGTGTTGGACATATTGCGTTTCATGGTAAACCTCCTTTGGGTTTGGTTGGGTTGAGTACGATGCTCACATTGTAGGGGATTTACCTTCTTTCGTCTGTGACAAAGTCACGCAAGGGCGCGGGATTCCAGCCCGTCGAGATCGAGCGCCTCGATGGTTCCCCGCCCCGATTCGATCAAGCCTTCGCGGGAGAAATCCTCCAGGATGCGGCTGATCACTTCGCGGGAACTTCCCAACTCGGCGGCAATCTCCTGATGGGTGATGCGCATCGGATTCTGGACCCGAGCCTGATTCAACAAAAAGGAGGCGACGCGGCGGTCCATGCGTTTGAAGACCACCTCGTCCACCACCGCCAGCACTGTGGAGAGACGATCGGAGAGCAGGTCGAAGACGAACTCACGCCACAGGTCGTATTTGTTGACCCACTCGCGGAAGACTTCGGCGGGGATGATGACCGCCTCGGCGTCCTCTTCCACGGTGGCGATGGCGGGGAAGGATTTCTGGCTGAGGATGGCGTTGGCGCTCAGGATGCAACTTTCCCCCAGCCCGAAGCGGTAGAGGGTGATTTCGCGTCCCGTCTCGCCGATTTTGTAGACGCGCACGACGCCCGAAAGCAGAAGGGCGATGCCGTCCACGCGGTCGCCGTCCACGAAGACATCATGCCCGGCAGGGATTGTGGCAAAGCGGGCGTGCCGCATGAGTTCGCTCTTGAGGGTTTCATCCGCCCTTTGTAAAAATGGCATGGCGAAGGCGATTCGTTCGAATTGAGGTTTATCGAGCATGTTGAGTCTCCGTCTATGTTGGCTGGTTCATACATGAAATGCAGGCTGCATGCTCCAGCACAGGCGCGGCGTTTGAGGACGCCGATTACGCGCTTTCAGTGTGCGCGGGTGTTTTTTCCACAACCCAAAAGTGAGACAAGCCAAAGACTTTCAGGGGCGTTTTTTCCAGAAACTGCAGGACGCTGCGCAGAAGCCTGCCAGGCGCGCCGAAGCGGGCGATGAGGTTGTCGTAGGCGCCGAAGATGACGGTTTTCTCAATGACGCGAACGGGCAAATCGGCGAACAGCCTTTTCAGGTCTTTTGCCGAGTAAACGCGCACGTGCGGGGCGAGTCTGTCGCGCAGGCGGCGCGGCAGGTAGTTGACGAATAACTTGTTGCCGAAGCGGTACTGTCCCTGCCAGTAGATGCCGTGCGTCTCGAAGGGATAGCCGCGGTTGGGGCAAAAGATGACGGCGCGCCCGCCGGGCTTGAGGACACGAATCATTTCGCGGACGGCGGCGCGGTCGTCCTGGACGTGTTCGATCACTTCGTGGCTGAGAATCAGGTCGAAGGTCGAGGAAGGAAGCGGCAGGGCTTCGCCGGCGGCGTTGAGGATGTGCGGCGAGCGGCGGCGCGCTTCGGCGGCGCGCTCGAAGTCATATTCCAGTCCGATGACCGTGCCGCCGAAAGGGGAGAGATGTTCCACATACATGCCCACGCCGCATCCGTTTTCGAGGATGCGCCCATTGATGCGTTCGCCCGCCGCTTCGAGAATCATCTCGAGCCGGCGCTCTTGTCCCGCCCGCCAGACGTAGGAAGGTTCGCCGCGCAGGGCGGCTTTGGCATAGTTTCGGTCAGTCATTGATCTCCGATGGTTTCGAATCTGTGTCGCGCTCTTGCGCATTTGTTCCCGTATGTGTGCATGCAAAGATTGTCATCTGTCCGACGCTAGAGAGTGTCTCTTACGCTCTCACCCGACATCTTTTGCGTGCACACCTCCCGTTATGGTTTTCTCAAAGTCAGCAAAAGCGGCATCGAATGGACGCGAATGAACCGAATTTTTGTGTAATTCGCGTAATTCGATGCAAAAAAA
>DAOUBY010000031.1:0-46821 GCA_034432325.1 Anaerolineales bacterium | reverse complement strand
ACTTCACGAAAGCGCGTATTTGGCGGTCTCTACCGCCAAATTTGCGCTAGAGAGCGCAAGTTACGCAGGGTTTTCGTGATCTACTGAAATTGAGAAAAGTGTACCATGAGTAAACCCGCGCTCGAATCAAAAATCGCCGGGCAAAGCCGGCGATCCCTGATTGAGTAGCGGGGGCAGGATTTGAACCTGCGACCTTCGGGTTATGAGCCCGACGAGCTGCCACTGCTCCACCCCGCATCGAAGCCCGCCGATGTTACCATAGGCATCGGGAGGTGTCAAGCAGGCATCGAAAATCTCGCTTGCATTCATGGATTCAGCCGTGCGGTGGGAAGGAAGCCCGGCGCGCGGCGATACTGCGTTGCCTGCTCGAAGGCATAGGCATAACGAATCAAATCCGCTTCCTGCCAGGCTTTGCCAATAAACGAAATTCCCACCGGCAAGCCAAACACATACCCTGCCGGCACGGTAATGTGCGGATACCCCGCCACCGCCGCCGGCGACGTGCTTTCGATATCATCCGCATGTGAGTCGCCATTGACCAGGTCCACCACCCACGCGGGTCCGCCGGAAGGCGTCACCAGCGCGTCCAGTTTGTGCTGGCGCATCACCCGCTCGATACCCTCGCGGCGCGACAAACGCAGATTTCTGGCGAGCGCATCCCTGTACTTCTTCTCGCGCAGCGACCCCTTTGCCTGCGCCGCGATCATGTGCTCCTGCCCAAAATAAGGCATCACCCGGTCGGCATTTTCCTCGTTGAAACGAATCACATCCTCCAGCGAATGGACGCGCGCCTCCGCAGGCAGCGACTTGAGATAACGGTTCAAATCCGCTTTGAACTCGTAGTGCAGCACCTCCAGTTCGCTAGCGCCGAGCTTGTTGAAGTTCGGCACATCCGCCGGGTCAATGATGACCGCTCCCAGGCGGCGCATCACATCGAGACAATTCTCGAACACCTTGATCACCTTCGGATTCGACCCCGCCAGATTCCGCGCCACGCCGATGCGCACCCCATTCAGACCGTCATAGTCGAGCGCCTTCACATAATTGGACAAAAACCGCTTCCGGCTTAACCTGGTGGCTGAATCCGCCGAATCGACCCCCGTCATCGCCCCGAGCAAAATTGCCGCATCCATGACCGTCCGCGCCATGGGGCCGGGCGTATCCTGACTGTGGGCAATCGGAATAATCCCGCTGCGGCTCAACAAACCAAGCGTGGGCTTGATGCCCACAATCCCATTGGTGTTCGAGGGGCAAATGATCGAACCGTCGGTTTCCGTTCCCACCGCCGCCGCGGCAAGATTCGCCGCCACCGCCGCCGCTGAACCCGAAGACGAACCGCACGCCGAACGATCCAGCGCATACGGGTTGCGGGTCAGCCCGCCGCGCGAAGACCATCCGCTCACCGAACGCTTTCCGCGAAAGTTTGCCCATTCGCTCAGATTCGTCTTCCCCAAAATGACGGCTCCCGCCTTGCGCAACTGCCGCACAATGAACGCATCCTTTGCCGCATAATGTCCTTCCAGCGCCAGCGAACCGGCGGTGGTTTGCATGCGGTCGGCGGTATCAATGTTATCCTTCAACAAAATGGGGACGCCATGCAGCGCCCCGCGCACTTTGCCGGCTTTCCGCTCGGCGTCCAATTTTGCGGCAATCTCGAGCGCATCGGGGTTCACCTCGATGATCGAATTCAGGAACGGACCGCCCTTATCCACCGCCTCGATCCGCCGCAGATACAAATCGGCAACCTGACGCGCCGTCAACTCCCCCGACTCCATCTTCGCCTGCAATTCGGCAATTGTCCATTCCGGGAGAATCATTCCGCCCACTCCCTCAGTCAATCAACGTCAGCACCGGCATGACTACCGCCCGCCGCCGGTGATGTAATGCTCCAACTGCGAGATGACAAACTTCTGCTCGTCCACCATCTCCTTGAGCGCATCGCGGGCTGAAATCAACCCCACCAGCTGCTCGCCGTCGAACACCGGCAGGTGGCGGATGTTCTTGTCAATCATGATGGCAATGCACTCCTCGATGGATTGATTCGCCTGCGCATACAAAACCTTCGAAGTCATAATCTCGGCAACCTTCGTCTCCCGCGAGTTGCGCCCGTGCAAATCCACCCGCCGCACGCAATCCCGCTCCGAAAGGATTCCCTCCACCCTCCCCTCCGATATGACCAACAGGGCGCCCGTATTGTAGTCCGCCATCATCTTGAGCGCCTCGAATACCGTCGCATCCGGCGAAATGGAATACACCTCCTCGCCTTTCTTTCGGATGATGTCCCGCAGCGTCGTCATACCAGCCTCCTTTGGTTGTCTCGGATAGCCCAAAGTATAGACTCAAATCCGCGCCCTGACAAGCAAACGGGGAAAAACCCGCCTCCCCTCCCCGCTCGAACCTGATCGCACCGCACATGCCCGCCGCCCGCCCGGGCGTCAATACACCGCCTGATTCACCCCCCACGCCGCGCAAATGCGGCGGATTTCGTCCGGGCTGAGACCGTCCGCCCGCTCCCCGCCCGACAGATTCAAGGTCTCGTAACGAGCCGCCGCCTCGGCGTATTCGATCAAATCCAACGCGTGTAACACCGACTCATCGGAGCGCGCCACCACCCCGTGCCGCGCCCACACCGTCAGCGGATGCTCCCGCATCGCCTGCACGGTGGCGGTCATCTGCTCCTCCGAACCGTTGACGATGAACGGCAGCACCCCAATTCCCTGGGGCATGCTCAAAATCGTTTCGGGCTGCCAGCGGAACAAATGCGTGTTGAAATACCGCTCGTCCTGATAGGCTGGAATATGGCTGAGATATGTCAGATGCAGCGGCTGAGCGTGAAGCACGGCATGAAAATCCATCCCGCCGCTCTTCATGCGGTCATGGTGAATGGCAAGATGCGAATTGAACTCGCTCGTCACGCGCCGAAAGGGAGGCTTGGCGACCGTTAACATTTTCCCTGTTTGCCCGTCATGCCCTACGATAATACAGGCGAGATTGTCCCCCGGCGCATCGGCAACCTCCCTCAGCCGCCTGCCGGAACCGGTCACAACCAGCGTTGCGCCAGCCAGTTCGGGGACGGGCAGAGGCAAATCCACCGCCTGCTCGAACGGAAAGACGCCCGCCACATCCAGCGTCTCACGCAGGCAGATGGAAATGTTCCCAGCCGCCCCCTCCGCCGCCCCCAATTCGGAGAGCCTTCTGCCCGCCTGCCCAATCTGGTCAATCAGACGAAGAAAATCCATCGAAACGAACTCTGCCATAGTGACCCTTTCCTGAAATGTACCAATCTCCTTCAAGGTAGAAATTAGCCAACTTTGCAGCGAATGACACGAAGGCGGCAAATTTTCTTCGAGAAATTCGTGAACATTCGATGCAAAAGTGAATTGAGCCTTATTGCAGATAAAGTCTATTGTATCGCACGCGGAGAGCGGGTAACCGCCCAAAGGGAGAAAAGGCTTATGGGCGCCCGGCAGGCTGCAGGTCCCGCAATGAAGCGGCATTGTCCGCAAAACGCCTGGCATGATATTACAACACAACCATTGTCTTTTCGTGATATAGTAGCGACACTTTACAAGTTCTTCACGAAAGCAATCCCAATCGAACGCTTCCAGAATGCAAGTTCACTGCAGAGGACAAGCGCGGGTCTCCCAACCATTTCCTCTGCTCCACAGAAGGCTGTCCATGGAAGACATCAACCTATCCGAAATTGGGATGTACGAAGCCGTAGAGCCGCTTCGTGAAGTACCCGAGGGGGTGCTGTATCGAGCCATCGAAAAAAACAGCGGCGCTCCCGTTCTCGTCAAAATCTACTACCCCTCCCTCGCCTGGTCGGAAGAAATTCTGAACGAATTCTTCAACCTGCTCAGTTACCTGCGCTTCATCGAACACGACAACCTTCTGCCGATACTGGACATGGGGAAACACAACGGCAAACCTTACATCGTCTTCCCCGGCGAAACCGCCGCCCTGCTCCATGACCGCCCCGCTGCCTCCGCCAGCCGCACAGAACTTCTGGGGTTCTACTACAAAATCGCCTCCGCCCTCGACTTCCTCCACAAACAGGAAATCCTGCACGGCAGCCTCAACACACAAAACATCCTGATAAGCGGCAGCGGCGACCCCAAACTATTCGACTACGGCTTGAGCGGCGTTTTCAAAAAACTTCTGCTCGAAAACCTCGAAGAAGGCTTCGAAAATCTCGCCGTATCCAACTTGCACTGCACAGCCCCCGAACAAATCATGGGACGCAGCCCCAGCCGTGCCTCGGATATTTATGCCTGCGGAATGGTGTTGTATTACTACACCTTTGGCGGCTTTCCCGTTGACGGCAAAACCACTCCCGCCGTTGCGCTCTCTTTGCTCGACCAGCAAAAATTTGAAATTGGAAAAATCCCCAGCCACATTCCTGCCGGAGCGCTGAGCCTCCTGCAAAAATGTCTCCAACCTGCGCCCGAAGACCGCTTTGCCAGTTTTGCCCAAATCCTGAACGCACTCGAACGGCTTCAGGCAGGCAAAGGGATACGGCTTCGCTACAAAAAAAGGTTTGACACGCCCTCAAAAATTCCCCGGCGAACCCTGTGGTACGCGCTGGGAATTTTGACCCTCGCCGCCCTGTTCGCCGCCTACCAGTTCTACCCGCGCCAGACAGACACCCCGCATCCCGCCCCGCCGACGCCCGCCCCAACCACCCAAGCCTTTCCCTCCCCGAAGCCTCCCCCTGCCACCACACCGACCTCCGTACTGCCCCCCGCATCCCCGCCAGCGACCTCGGAAACCCTCCCGCCATCCACTGCGCCAGCGCCAGCCGTCCTCAAGCCTGCCGTGGAGGGCGAACAGCCGGGCGTCCCCGTTCAAGCGCTCTCCCCCGTCAACATCGCACAACTTACCGAACTCGCCCGCCTGGGCTACGGCAAACCGGAAGATGCAGATGCGTCTGCAAACAACCAGTATTTTGCCGTCGCCACATCTGCCGGCGTTTTTCTCTTCAAAGAAAATACATTCTTCTCCTGGATAGACCCCCAAGGCTGGGCGACCAGCGTGCAATTCTCCACCGACGGGAACACGCTGGCAATCGGGCTGGATTCGGGCGAAATTCAGTTATGGGACTGGAAAAACGAAACCCGCAAAGCCGTGCTAAACGGACATACCGCCCGCGTATCCAAAATCATTTTCTCCAGCAACGACCGCCTGCTCTACAGCGCCTCCCACGACCAGAATGTCATCGTGTGGGACCTGAATCAGAATCGAATCGTTCGGAAAATCCCTGCACACGCCCTCCCGATCAACGACATTGCGATTTCCAGCGACGGCAGAACGCTGATCACCTGCGCCGACGATCAACTCATCCGCATTTGGGATGTGCAAGTGGGCAGCAAGATTTACGAATTCAACTTCAATGGCAAAGCGCAGGCGCTTGCCATTTCCTCCGACAACGCCTATTTCGCCGCAGGCGGCGACAGCGGCTTCATCTACCAGTGGAACCTCATCAACTCGCGCTCTTCCGCAAATAATGCCCTGCAACTGCGAACCGACCCGATACCCGCCAAGGCAAGGGTTTGGAGCCTTGCCTACATCAACAACGATACCGGCTTGCTCGCCGGGCTGGACGACGGCAACTACACCCTCTTCAACCCTGCCCGCAAGTCGTACACCAGCGGGTTGAATTTCGTCATTCAACCGCCCATCAAAAACCTGCTCGACGTTTTCGGTCCAAAGTTCAAATTCGAAAGCCGCGCATTCCAATACGGCGAAAAAATCATCTCCATCAACTGGGACGGCAAAGTGACCGTCCAGCAGCTCGAAGTCCTTGCGCCTGCGTACGACATTCTCGACCGCCTGGATTTCTCCCCTGATGGAAGCGTCCTCGCCTCAGGCGGCAGGCGCGGAACGGTCAACGCCTGGAATCTCGACACCAATCAGGTGTTGTACCGCTCCGCTGTTCCCATTCCGTTTGGCGACTCCCTCGCCCCCGATGGCTCGTCCCTTGTCGTACTCGATAAAAAGACCGTCCGCATCACACAAAGCGGCGAACACATCGTCGAAGAATCCTACCGGCAGGTTTCGCTGAACGGCAGAGCGGTTGTCGGCGGTCTTTCGGAAAGCGTACGAGGAGGCTGGGTCAGTTTTGCCCGCAGCGGGACGGTGCTCATCGCAGCCAATTTGAACCAATCCAAAACCTGGGATTACTCCAACGGCTTCGAGACTTATTCCGCCTGGCGCAAAGACAACGGCTGTCTCATCACCGCCTCCCAAAACGACGGCGAAATTCTTCAAATCCTTTCCCCCGCCGGGCTTCTGCCGCAATGGAATGACTTCGCCAAACGCATTTGCGCCAAAAGCGCCGGAGCAAACCTGCCCGCTTTTTCCCATAACCTGACCTTCATGGCGTACGTCAACTCCAACGGCTTGATCGAAGGCTTCGATGTGGAAAGCGGTCAATCGCGCTGGCGGTTCAAGCCGCCAAGCCGAATCACCGCCCTGGCGGTCTCCCCAGCAGGCGATCTTGTGGCGGCGGGAACCGAAAAAGGAGAGTTGATCTTCCTGGATGCAAAAAGCGGCAGCCTGCTGGCGGCAATCACGGGCAACTTCAAAGCGGTGCGCGCCATCCGATTTTCCGACGACAGCGTCAAACTGGCGACGGCTGGCGACGACGGCGTGACGCGCCTGTTTGGCATTCCTCCTTCGCGGTAAACAAAGCGGCAGTCAGATGAAAAATCTCATCGGCACCACCATCCGTCAATATCAAATCCTCGTTAAAGTGCGGGAAACCGGCACGCGGATTTTATACAAGGCGTATGACCCGCATGCCCACCGGCACCTTGGGCTGGAAGCGCTCAAAATCCACTGCGCCGACCAGCCTGCCCTGCTGGCGCTTTTACAGGAACAGGGAAAAAAGAACGCCAAACTCACCCACCCCAACATTGCGCCCCTGATTGATTCGGGCATCGAAGAAGGCATCCTCTTCCTCGTGTATGATTTTCACCCCGAACGCCCTTTGCGGCGGCTTTTCAACCGCAGGTACACATGGCAGGAAACTGCACGCGAACTCGTCGCCGTGACGCAGGCAGCGGCATACGCGCATGAAGCGGGCATTTGTCACGGCGCGCTCAACCCCTACAGCATCATCCTGAACGACAGGAAAAGCCCCATCCTCTTCGACTTTGGCTTCGAACAAATCATCAGAGACTTCACGCTTGCCCATTCCCCCGGCGCGTGGATCAACAAATGGGGCTACGAATACCTGCCGCCCGAACAACTCAACGGCGAACCGCCAACGCCCCGCAGCGACATTTACGCCCTCGGCATGATCCTGCATGAATGGGTCAACGGTGAAATTGCCCTGCTCGAACCATCGCCGCTCGACACCCTGCGCAAACGACTCTCGCCCCCGCCCAAGAAAAACAAGCGCGATAAAGAAATCCCCGCCCCTATCCACGAACTCATTGAAAAGTGCCTTGCCGCCGCGCCGGAGGGACGGTATCAGTCCATGCAGGAGGTGGGATTGATTTTGGCGCGCGGCGCGCTCGACCTCACCATCACCCGCTCAATGGTGCGCAAACCCCTGGCGGCGGTTTCCCCGCGAACCGCCTGGAGCCGCCTGCGCCCGGCGCTGGTCTTTTTGGCAGTGCTGGCTTTGGGGGCAGGAGCGGTTTGGGGGACAGGGGCAGGCTTCCCATCCAGAAAAGGAAGCGAGGGAATCCCCTCTGCCCTCCCGCCAACGGCGGCGCCCTCCCGCACGCCTCAACCATCGCCCACGCCTGCTCCTGCTCAAACGGCTGTTTCCCCCGCTGCCACAGCGACCTCCCCAGCGCCAGCCCTGCCGGCGGTGTATCCGCTGTTTCAAGGAGCGCCGCTCACATCCGTCACACAAACCATCGCCAGCGGCAATATCCGCCAGATTGTGCCCATCAGCATTTGGGGGATGGGCGATTTGAACGATTTGAGCGCTTCGCCCGAGGGCAGGTATCTTGCCGCTGGAACCTCGCGAGGAGTGTTCCTGTTCGACTCTGAGACGCTGGACTTCGTGAGGTTCATTGACGCCAACTCGCAGGTCAGCGCCATTGCGTTTTCGGCAGACGGAAAGTGGATTGCAGTGGGCGACCGCGACGGTCTCATCCGCCTGTGGGACACCGGCTCCTGGCAAATGGAGGGGAAAAACTTCAGCGGTCACAGAGAGGCGGTTCTCGACCTGGCGTTTTCGCCGGATGGGAGCAGGCTGGCGTCGGTGGGCGCAGACGGCAATTTGTTCCAGTGGACTCCCGCCTCGCCGACATCCCTGCCGCCTGCGCCTTTGAAAATTACGGGCGTCAGCAGTGTGGCGTATTCATCCGACGGTTCGCGCATTGTGACGGGTGACAATCTGTTCAAGGTCAACGTTTGGGACGCCGCCAACTATACGCCGGCGCGAAGCATCACGCTTTCATCGAAGGTGATGGATATTGCCGCCATCGAGGGCGCTTCGCTCGTTGCCGCCGCAGGCTCAGACCGCCGCATTGCTCTGGTGGACATTGAGGGCGAGAGCGGCGTGCAAACCATTGGCGCATTGCAATATCCGCTGGCAGGGTTTGCTGTTTCCTCAAACGGGAATCTGTTTGCCGCCGCCGACGTCACAGGCGGGATTGTGGTTTGGAACCGCGAGGGGGTTCAGTTGTGGAAGCGAACGGGGAATCCCAATGCTCCCGCCGCCGCTCAGGGAAGCGCTCACCGCCTGACCTTCAGTCCCGATGGAAAAACCCTGTATTTTGGTTTGTCCAGCGGCGTCTTGCGTTCCTTCGACGCCGCCAGCGGAAAGGAAATCGCGCAAAATCAATCGTTCGATGCGCATGTCAGCCGTCTTGCCATCTCTCACAACGGGAAGTATCTGCTCGCTCAACATCAGGAGAACAGCGTGGGCGTGTGGGACCTTTGGAACGGCAAACTGCTTTACCGCACAACCGGCGAACTCAAGAATGACAATCCGTTTTCTGAAAGCGACCAGTATTTTGCCCTGGCATTCGATCCGTTTACGGCAAAGGTGCTTTCCACCGTTACCGGCAGTGAGCGGTACACCTTCAACAACCAGGGAAAAATCGAAGCCATTCAATTCATTCAAAACGACACACTGCTCGCCGCCGGGCATGACCGGGACATTCGTCTATGGTCAATGATCAGCGGGCAGGAATTGAAAATCACCAAAAACTACAGCGGCACCGGCTGCGCCCATTACCTCGACCTGAAGGGCAACCCCGTGCTTTCTGTGACCACCAGTTTTCAACACATCATGGAGAAAAGCCGCCGCTCTTCCATGATGTGCAGTTTTACCCGCGTGGACTGGATGAAGGCGTTTTACATTGACGACGAGAACGACAGCCTCGTCTATGGCGGGAGCAGTCAGTTGCTTCTGAGAACATCAGAGCAACAGGAACATCCCATGGACGGAGTCAACTTCCACAACGTCGTCAGCGTTGCGCTTCACCCCGATGGCAGCCTGCTCGCCGCCGCCTACGACGATCACACCATCCACATCTGGGATACAACGACGCGCAGGGAAGTGATGATCCTGTTCGGGCATACCGCTTCCATCACCGACCTGCGCTTCTCGCCCGACGGGAAGTTCCTCATCTCCGCCTCGCTGGACGGCACCATCCGCCTGTGGGGCGTGCCAGATTAACGCAAAGGTCGAGCCGCGATGAACGATGTCTTTGGCAAAACACTGGGACAGTACATCCTCCTGGAGCAGTTGGGCGAAGGAGGCATGGCAAAGGTCTATAACGCCTTCGATTCGCGCATGGAAAGGAACGTGGCAATCAAGGTCATTTTGCCGAGCAAACGCACCTCAAGGACCTTCCTCGAGCAGTTCGAAATGGAAGCCAAGGCGCTGGCAAGCCTCACCCATACCAACATCGTCAAAGTGCTCAACTACGGCGTGGAAAACGACCAGCCGTTCCTCGTCATGGAATACATTCCGGGCGGCACGCTCAAGGATGCGGTTGACCAAAAACTTCCCTGGCAGACCGCCGCGGCAATTCTCGCCCCGATTGCGCGCGCGCTCGAATACGTCCACCGCCAGCAAATCGTCCACCGCGATGTCAAACCGTCCAACATCCTCCTGCAGGAGGATTTCCGCCCGATGCTTTCCGATTTTGGCATTCTCAAACTGCTCGAAAGCAAGGAGGAAAAGGTCAGTTCCGCCATCGGCGTGGGCGTTGGCACGCCGGAATACATGCCGCCCGAGCAGGGCATGGGCAAAGATGTGGACTTCCGCGCCGACATCTACTCGCTGGGGCTGGTCTTTTACGAACTGGTCACTGGTCAAAAGCCCTTCACCGCCGATACGCCGATGGCGATGGTGCTCAAACACGTCACAGACGAAGTTCCCCGCCCCACAAAAATTGACCGACGAATCCCGCCGTTTGTGGAGCAGGCAATCCTGCGCGCCCTTCAAAAGAACCCCGAAGACCGCTACGCCAGCATGGGCGAATTTGCCGATGTCCTGGAGTTGATTGCCTTGGGAGAAAAAGCGCCGCAGAAAAAAATCGTCAAACTCGCCAGGCGCAAACCACAAAAACGCAGTGTCATTCCCGTCCTGCTGGTCTTCCTGCTGACGATTGCGGCGGGCGCGGCAGCGTGGAGATATTTCCAATTCGGCGGGCTTCTTCCGCCGCCGGCAGCGCCCCCTGCCGCAACCCACCCGCTGCCAACCGCCAGCCCGCAGACGCCGGCGGTCACAGCAACCGTTTCCGTCGAAGCAAACGTTCCAACCTTGCAGCCTGCGGATGCGGTGGTCGCCCCCACTGCGGCGGCGAGTCAAAGCGCAGGAGCCGGCGTCGCATTGCTGGGCACCCCGCTCCCCGTCGGGCAAAGAAGCGATTTTGCGGAAATTGCCCGCTGGGGCATCGGCGGCGTGAACGTCATCGCCTGGCTGCCTCAGGGAGATGTCATCGTTCTCGGCGCCACCAGCGGAATCTTCCTCTACGACTCGCAAACCAAGGACCTCAAACGCTTCATTGACACCAAATTCGATGTCGTCGCCATGGCGCTCAGCCCCGATGGAACGCTCGTCACCGCCGGCTCGCCAAACGGCGACGTGGGAACGTGGGAAACCGCATCTGGAAACCCCGTCCAGCAAATTTCCCCCGCTGCCGGCGATACTGCCATCACAGCCATTGCCTACTCGCCCAGCGGCAGGAACTTCGCCGTCGGTCAACGCGGCGGAACAATCCGCTTTTTTGCGGTCAACCAGACGACCCCCCTCCTCTCCCTGCAGGAATACCCCGCCGTGGAAGACCTTGCCGTCAGCGGCGACGGACGCTTCCTCTACACCAGCAACGGCGGATCCACCATCTCGCTTTGGGACATCCAACTGCAGAAAAAAACCGCCGAACTGACCAACCCCGGTTCCATATCACGCCTGAGCCTGTCTCCAGACCGAAACTTTCTGCTCGCCGGCGGCGGCACCTCCGCCGTATATTTGTGGGACATGACGAGCCAGCGGCACGTCAGCACCTTCCCCAGCCTGGGAAGCGCCGCCATTGACTTCGATTTCTCCTACGACGGCAAATACATCGTCATCGGCTTGCTCAACGGAGACCTCAAGGCATTTCAGGTTCCCGAACCCGGCGAATACTCCAAAATCCAGGTTCCCATTTTTTCTGCCAGCGGATACACAGACCAAGTGCGCGCTGTTGCCCTCTCGCCCACCCAACTCATCGCCGCCAGCGGCAACTGGGAGGAAGGCTTGAAACTCTGGGACGTGTTGAGCGGCGAAAATACCTTCTCCCTCAACCAGAGCATGCGCGCCATTCAGGAACTGTACTTTTCAAAAGACGGTAAATGGCTGGCAACCTCCCACCAAGGCGGCATCGTCCGCGTCTGGCGTGTGGACACAGCCGAGCAGGCATACCAAATCGAAGGCGCCCTCCCAAAGGGATACCCCTTCTCGCCCGATAACCGATTCCTCGCCGCCATTTACACACCCGCCAAAAGCAGAGACTTCTCCCTCCGCATCCTGGACCTTGCCAGCGGCAGCATCGCCGCCACCCTGCCCGGTTACCCGCAGAACGCCTTCGTCCAATTCACCGCCGACTCGAAACTCCTCGTGGCAGGCACGCCCTACACCGCCGCCATTTGGGACACCGCCACCTGGGAAAAACTCGACTCGCACGGCGGACCAACCGCCGGCTGCGGGCAATTCTTCACGCCTCAAAACAATCTCCTCGCCGTCATCTCCAACGCCGGCGTCCTTTTCTCCTACGATAAAAACGTACAGGACATGTGCGGCACCCGCATCGAAGGCGCCACGCTCATGTACTACTTCCCCAAAAGCAACCAATTGCTCTTTGTTTTGGGCGACGGCACCGTCTGGCTCGGCAACAAAGACTCCCCGGAAATCTCCCGCCTGCGCTTCAGAACCCCTTACCTCCTCCCCAACTCCATCTTCCTGGGCGGCGACCAGGAAAGCGGCTGGTACGCCTACACCACCCGCACCCAAGTGCACCTGATGAAACCCAACGCATCGGGATTTACCCTCGACCATTACGACGACTACCTCTACCGCATCGCCTTTCTGCCCGGCAAAAACCTGATTGCACTCGGCACCAGATACGGCTCCATTCACATCTGGGCTGTGCCGTAACCAAAGAGAGAACGCATGGAAGAAGCAAAGACCGGTTCACGCATCAACCGCTACGAAATCATCGAGTCCGTCCGCCGCTCTGAACTCATCGCCCTCTACAAAGCCTACGACGCCAAACTCGAGCGTAACGTCCTGCTCAAAACCATCCTGCACTCCGCCGGCTACTCGCAGGAAGCCGTGGACTACTTCCTCACCGAATCGCGCGCACTCGCCAAACTCTCCCATCCCAACATTGCCAAAGTGCTCGATTTCGGCAAAGACAACGAAACCCTCTACCTCGTCAGCGAATACATCCCCGGCGCGCCTCTCTCCGAACGCATGACCCGCCCCATCCCCTGGCAGGAAGCCGTCGAAATCCTGCTCCCCATCATGGACGCCCTCGCCTACGCCCACGCCAAAGGCATCATCCACCGCGACCTCAAACCCGACAACATCCTCCTCACCGCCGACAACCGCCCGGTCCTCAGCGACTTCAGCCTCATGCGCATCATCGAAGAAGAAGAAACCCGCGACATGACCGGCACAACCGTCGGCTTGGGCTCCCCCGAATACATCTCCCCCGAACAAGGCAAAGGTCTGCCGGCAGATTTCCGCTCCGACATCTACTCCCTCGGCGTCATCTTCTTCGAAATGGTCACCGGCCGAAAACTATTCTACGCTTCCAACAGCATGGAAATCGTCATCCAACACGTCATGGCAGACCCGCCCAAACCCCGCAGCATCGTCCCCGCCCTCCCGCGCCTCATCGAAGAAATCATCCTCAACGCCCTCTCCAAAGACCGCAGCCAGCGCTACCAATCCATGGACGAATTTGCCCAGGCGCTGAAAACCGCCAAAGAAACCCTGCTGGAAGGAAAAAAGCCCGCCTCTGCCCCGCGCATGCGCCTGACCCTCTCCCTGCTCGGGCTGACCCTCCTCCTCGCCGCCGTCACGTTCGCGCTCAGACTCCCGCCATTTGGACAACCCATCGCTTCCACCCCGACCTCGAACCTGCCAGCCATCAATACGCCTTCACCCACCTCCCCAGCCCTTTCCTCCCCAACCGCCGCCCACAACCCTCTCCCTGCCCCCACCGCCTCACCCACCGAAGTTCCCTCACGCTACCAATTCCCCGAAATCCCGCTCCTGCCCGGCCGCGCACTCCCCCGCGGAAGCGGCGTCCTCTCCCCCGAAACTCTCTCCAGCCTCACAGAACTCGCCCGCTGGGGAACGCCAAAAATCGCCTCCCTCGAACTGATGGACAAGGAACAACTCATCCTGGCTGGCACCAGCGCCGGCGTCTATTACCTCAACGCCAGCGACCTCTCCTACAAATACTTCTTCGACACCGGCGGCTCGGTCACCGTCATGAAAATCTCCAGCGACGAAGCATGGATCGTCACCGGCGACTCCCAGGGAACCGTCGCCGTGTGGGATGCTGCAAACGGCAAACTCATCAACAAACTCGAAGGCGCGGCAAAAAGCATCCTCCTGCTCGACATCTCGCCCGACAAATCCAAAGTCGTCTTCTCAGATTCCAACAACATCATCCGCCTGTGGAACATCAAACAAAACATTCACCACACGTTCGATGGAAGGCATCTGCTCAACATCAACGCCCTCCTGTTCGCATCCGACGGCAGCACGGTCTTCAGCGGCGGCGACGATTTCCAGGTGTACATTTGGGACGCCCCCAGCGGCAAAGCGCTGGGCAACCTGCCGCTCTCCCAAAAAGTCCTTGCCCTCGCCCTCTCCTCCGACGATCAATACCTCGCCGCCTCGCTCAACAACGCCAACGCCACCTTCCAAATCTGGGACTGGCGCAACAAAAAACTCGTCAACACCATCACCGACAGCGCCCTCTTCAGCCCCTTCAACCGCCTCGCGTTCCTGCCCGCCAACCAAAACATCCTCACCGCCTCAGCCGACGGCGTCGTGAGGCTTTGGAATGCTTTCGGCGCGGAAAAGGTCTGGGAAACGCCCGCCCAAAACCAGGTCCCGATAAGAACCGTGACTGTGACAAAGGACGGCACAAAATTCGCGGTCATGTTCGAAGACGGGCGCATGGAACTCTGGGACCTCGTCAACCAGAGCATGGTGATTTCCAAAACCTTCCCGTTTGCGGAGGTCAAACGCCTCGCCGTCTCGCCAGATGACAGTCTGCTGGCTGTGCAGGGCGGAGATGCCATCGTCCGCATCATCTCCACTGGCAATGGCGCCCAAACAGCGCAAATAAACGGCACGCTGCCGCGCGGCAACCCCATCTCTCCCAACAACCGCATGATAGCCGTCAAAGCCGACAACCTGCGCCTCTATTCGCTTTCCGCCGCCGCCGATCAGACTTTTACCCTTTATGACTTCCCCGTCAACGGCTCTGTAAACTACTCGCCAGACGGCAACATCCTCACAGCCTATGGCAGCCGGGTCATGAAGTATTGGTCAACCGCCTCAGGGTATGAATTACTCCCCAGTCTGATAAGAACCGATGGACGCTGCATCGAATTTTTCAAACAGGATGACACCTTCCTGACGGCTGGCTCCGAGGTGGGGGTCATCTACGTCAAAGACAACCTGGAACACTTCTGCAAAATTCTGCGCGGACCGCGCACCACCTCCGAAACCTTCCTGCCCGACGCAGGTATAATCGTCCTCGCATCCGAAAATCAGAGCGTGCAAATTTGGGATATTCACAGCGGCGGTCAAATGAAGGAAATCAAACTTACATCGCCGGGGCATGTGCTGGACGCCGCACTTTCACCAGACGGGAAACTGCTCGCGGCGGCATCCGCCAGCGGCGCAATCGAAATCTACAGCCTGGAAACCTACGAACTATTGAAAACAATTGAATTGAAAACGGGCTCTGTCAATCAGGTATCGTTTTCCAATGATGGAAAATTCATCATCACAGGGTCGGCAGATGGAACCGTGCGAGTGTTCGGACTGCGCCCGTAAGGGAGAGTAGATTATGGACTGGATTGGAAAGAACATTGACCGCTACAAAATCGTCGCCGAACTCGGCGCAGGGGGCATGGCGGTGGTCTATCGCGCCATAGACACCATGCTCGATCGCAGCGTCGCCGTCAAAGTCATCCGCACCGAAGAAGCCAACCGGGAGAAATTCATCCGCCGCTTCATGAGAGAAGCCAAAGCCCTCGCCAATCTCTCGCACTCCAACATCGTCAAAGTGTTGGATTACGGCGAGCACGAAGGCGAACCTTATCTTGTCATGGAATACATCTCCGGCGGTGCGCTGAAAGCCTCCCTCGGCAAACCGATGCCCCCCGCCGAAGCGGCGGCTCTGCTGGCGCCTGTGGCGCGTGCGCT
Source organism: Anaerolineales bacterium (assembly GCA_034432325.1). Classification (GTDB taxonomy): domain Bacteria; phylum Chloroflexota; class Anaerolineae; order Anaerolineales; family Villigracilaceae; genus Defluviilinea. Next base: position 30,908 of record DAOUBY010000031.1, on the reverse strand, counting down.
GCATTACGCCCACCAACAGCGCATCGTTCACCGCGATGTCAAACCCGAAAACATCCTCATCAACGACTCCGGTCAACCCATGCTTTCGGATTTCGGCATCATCAAACTGATGGATGTGGAAGAATCGCAAGGGCTGACCGGCACCGGGCGGGTCGTCGGCACACCCGCCTATATGTCCCCGGAACAAATTCGCGGCAGAGAAGTGGACGGGCGTTCCGACATCTATTCCCTCGGCGTCGTCTTCTTCGAAATGGTCACCGGCAAAAAGCCCTACAACGCCGCCACGCCCATCGAACTTTCCATGCAGCATCTGCACGCTCCCATTCCCAAAGCCAAACAATTCGTCCGCGACCTGCCCGCGGAGGTGGACCACATCATCGTCAAATCACTGGCAAAAAGCCCAGAAGACCGCTACCAGACCATGCTCGCCCTCGCGCAAGACCTCGAAAAACTGAGCGGCGCATCCGAACGCACCACCTCCGAAAGGCGCGCCGTCAAAGAGAATAGCGCCGAACCGCAAACGCGGAAGCGCTCCCTCCTGCCAGCCTTCATCGCCGCCTTCCTGCTCATCATCATCGGCGTCTCCACCGTTCTCTTCGGAGAAAACCTCCTCGGCTTTTTGGGACAAGACCCCCAGCCCACCCTCACCGCCACACAGACCACAAACCTCGCTCCCCCTCAGCCGGCGCCTGCCACAAACACCCCAGCCTTACCCATCCTCACACCGACGGAAAGCCCGCCCACCCCCACGCCCACCGTCTTTGAGTTCAAGACCTTCACCCCCTCGCCCCTGCCTGAGGTGTTCATCCAACCGCAAACCGTCAATCAACTCATCGAAGTCAAGCGCAGAGACCGGGTTTCCGTCATCAAAATGGATTGGGTTGCAAACGGCAACTGGCTGATTGACGCCGGCAGCAACGTCGTCTTCTTCATCAATCCGCAGACAGCCGAAATCGAACAACGCGTCAACCTGCCCGGCGACATTCCGCTTTCGATGGGCGTTGCCTCCTCGAGCGGCAAGGTCTATGTGCTGACCAACTCCGGCATCCGCGTGATTGACCTGCAAACCTTCAAGGTAACCGACACCCTCTCCGTACCAGGCGGCACCATGAGCGTGGCGGCATCGCCAGACGGACAATACCTGGCAATCGGCATCTCCGACAGCAAAGTGCAAATCCTCGACGCCGCCAGCGGCGCCGTCCGTCAGACCATCCGCAGCGCCTACGGAGGCTGGGCGGTCGCCTTTTCACCCGACTCGAAACTGGTGGCTGGCGGCACATCCCAGGGCATGTCCATGTGGGAAACCGCCAGCGGACTCTGGCTTCCCACCAGCGGCGGCGAGGGGAGCATCATCCGCAGCCTTGCCTTCTCGAACGACGGCTCCCTGCTGGCAGGCGGAAGCGGCGGCGTCATCTTCGTCTGGAACGTTGCGGATGGCACACTGCGCTTCCAGAAAAGCGGAAACTTCGGGGATGTCAACAGCCTCGATTTCTCACCCGACGATTCACTGCTGGTTTCCGGGTCGCAGGATGGCATCGTCCGCCTTTGGGACGCCAGCAGCGGCAGCCTGCTGAGAGAACTCGCCGCACACACCAGCCCTGTGTTTGGCGTTTGCTTCTCGCCCGACGGCAAATACCTTGCCACCGGCGCCAACGAAGGAAGCATCCGTATTTGGGGCTTCCCGTAAACCGCTAAAACTGCCATCAGCCACACGCGAAAGACATGAAACTCCTCCGCCTTACACAATTTGCCGTTAGCGCCATTCTACTGGCAGCGCTGTTCCCTGCCTCCGCCCGCGCCCAAGCCCCCATAGACCTGGCGGTACATTACGTCGAAGGGAAGCCGCTCGGCGAAGAAATCGCCTACGACGTAAGCGTCTATCTTTCAGTCACAGGCGAAAGCGGGCTGCCCATCCGCGACCTTACCCTCAACGACCTCACCGTTGCCGAAGACTCACAAAAAATCCAGGCGCAAAGCCTGAGGCTGGCGGAGGGCGACCCGATTCACCTCCTCCTGGTCATGGACACCAGCGGAAGCATGAGCGGGACCAAAATCAAAGACGCCAAAGCCGCCGCATCCAACTTCGTTTCAAGGCTGCAAACCGGCGACCAGGTTGCCCTTCTCACCTTCGACGAAAGCCTCAAACTCCAAAACGACTTCACCTCCGCAACGGACGACATCCTCAACCGTCTTGCCCTGCTCGACGCCGCCCCCAACTCCGGCACCTGCCTGTACGACGCCGCCTACCGCGCCATTCAGACCGCCTCCGCGCTTCCTTCGGGACGCCGCGCCGTGATCCTGTTCACCGACGGCGTGGACGAAACTGCCAGCGGCGGAAGGACTTGCAGCGTCCACACCATCGAGGATGTCATCAGCATCGCCGCGCAGGGCAGCACCCGCACGCCGCTCTTCACGCTGGGCTTGGGCAACCGCATTGACGAAAACGTCCTCAAACGCCTCGCCGAGCTGACCGGCGGGCGCTACCTCTACTCGCCCGCCTCTTCTCAACTCGAAGCCATGTTCGAACTGCTCAACGAGCAATTGCGCTTTCAATACATCCTCTCCTACAAGTCTTTTGCCGCACCCGGCGCGCACACCCTCACCGTCAACTTGAATTACCTGGGCGCACAAGACAGCGACACGCGCAACTTTCTCCTGCCGGCGCTTCCTGCCCGCATCACTTTCCTGACGCCCGCCGACGGCGAGAGCGTGACGGACACGCTGAAAGTAACCGTCGCCCTCAGCGGTCAGAGCGAAACCATCGCGCGGGTGGATTTTCAAGTCAACGGCGAAGTCATCGGCTCGGATGACGCCACCCCCTACGAACTGACCCTCGACCTGAGCCGCTACCCCGAAGGAAGCCTGACGCTGACCGCCATTGCCTACGGGGAAACCAACGCCGAACTGACGCGCAGCGCCATCAACCTGTTTCACAAAAAGGAAGCCCCGCCCGTTCCTCCAACCACCGCCGCCGAACCTGCCCCTCCGCCCGCGCCGGAGCCTCAACGCAGCAGCCCTGCCATCGTCATTGGCGCAGCGCTCGCCGGGCTGGGATTGGTCGCGATTCTCCTGCTGGGCTTCATCGTCGTCCGCCAGAGAAAACAGGAAAAAACAGCAGAACAAACTCTGCCGCAGGTTTCCGTAGTAGAAAGCGCTCACAGCGTGGCAGATGCCGATAGAACCGCGGACAGTTTCGAGGGCGGTCCCGAAGCGCTGGGAGCGCTGACCGTCGAAGCCAGCGACGACCCGTCCATGATCGGGCTGCGCTTCGAAATCTCCGCCTCCCTCACCACGCTCGGACGCAGCGCCAGCAACGACATCAACTTCCCGCGCGATAACCCCGTCTCACGTCACCACGCCGAAATCTTCGAAAAAAACAACAAACTCTGGCTGAGAGAGGTGGAAACGACGGACTCCTCCGGCGCATCTGCCCCGCCCAAATACGGGACGTTCCTCAACGACATACCGCTCGGCTCCAACCCCGCCGAATTGAAAAACGGCGATGAAATCCGCCTGGGCAAACGCCTGCGCCTGCGCTTCGAAACCTACGCCAGAAGGGAAGAGGCGGACGCCAAAACCTTCGACGAATTGACGCTCGACGACGACGCCGACCGAACTGTGGATCAGCCCTGAACATGAACGCCTTAGCCGAACGCCCGCAATACGAGATTGGCTTCGCCTGCGATGTGGGGCGCAAACGAAGCGGCGAACCGAATCAGGACGCCGTCGAAGTCGTTCTTCCGCCTCCGCGCGGCAAGTGGCACCCGCCGCTGCTCATGGTGGCAGACGGGCTCGGCAAACACTTTGGCGGCGCCATTGCCAGCAAACTGGTCATTCAGGCGTTCAAAAAGGAATTTCTCAACGCCGCCCATCCGGCAGAGTACCCCGCCCTGCTGGAACGATGCGCCCGCACAGCGCATGAAGCAGTGCGCGCACAGGGCGCAAACGACCCCAAACTGGCAAACATGGGAAGCACGCTGGTGGCGGTTACGCTGCATCAAAACACCCTCCATCTGCTCAACGTGGGCGACAGCCGCGCCTACATCCTGCGCGGTAAAACCATCCTGCAGGTCAGTCAGGATCAGAGTTGGGTGGCGCTTCAGGTGCGGGCGGGCATTCTCACCGAAGAAGAAGCCCGCTCCCATCCCAGCCGCAACCGCCTCAACATGGCAATCACCGCCCGAAGACCGGAAATCAAACCCTATCTTGCCCGCGAAACCCTGGAAGGAAACGACATCATCGTCCTGTGTTCGGATGGGTTGTGGGGCGTCGTGCCGGAAACGCTCATCTGGGCGGCGGCAAGCGAACTGCCGCCCGAGGTTGCCGTGAAAAAACTGGTATCCCTTGCCAATCGAAGACAAGGACCCGACAACATCTCCGTCATCATTGCGCGGCGGTTCCAGGCAGACCGAAAGCCTGTCCCTGCCAAATTAGCCGAAACCAACCCCTGACGTTTTTCCGCACACCCCGCCTGCCCGCTTCAATCAAGGCAGAGCAATTCACGCATTGGAGGCACCGTGTCATTTGTCATCGGCGAACAAGTAGGACCGTATCAAATCCTTGCAGAAATCGGCAGGGGCGGCATGGCAACCGTGTACAAAGCCTACGATGCCGCGCTCGACCGGCATGTTGCCATCAAAGTCATGGATGCCGCCATGAGCGGCGAAAGCGACTTCATCGAACGTTTTCGCCGCGAAGCCAGGGTCATCGCCCGGCTGGATAATCCGCACATCGTACCCGTTCATGCCTCCGGCGAACACGACGGGCAGCCCTACCTTGTCCTGAAATTCATTGACGGGCAAACGCTGGGACAACGCATGAAAGCCTCTCCGCTTTCACGCCTCGAAGTGCTGGAAATCGTAACGACGGTGGGCGAGGCTTTGCAATACGCCCACAAGCACGGCGTTTTGCACCGCGACATCAAACCGTCCAATGTGCTGATCGGCAAGGATGGCTCCATTTACCTGACGGACTTTGGGCTGGCGCGGATGATGGAGGGCAGTTCGAGCCTGACCGGCGACGCCATCATCGGCACGCCGCATTACATCTCCCCCGAACAGGCGCTCAACGCCGAAGCCATTGACGAACGGACGGACATTTATTCCTTCGGCGTCATGATCTATGAAATGGTGACGGGGCGCGTTCCCTTCGACGCCAATACCGCTTTTGCAGTCATCGAAGACCATATCTACACCCCGCCTCCCCCGCCGACCTCCATCAACCCGCAACTATCCCGCGAGGTGGAGGAGGTAATTCTGAAGGCGCTAGCCAAGAAAAACAGCGAACGCTATGAGAAAGTGGCGGACCTGGTGCGGGCATTCAAACAGGCATGGATTCCCCAAAACGGCACCAGGACCTTCTCGTCGTCCACACTCGAATCGATTCCCGACGCTCCTGTATTGCTGGCGGAAAACGGCGCATCCTTCCCCCTGACATCAGACAAATCTGTGATTGGGCGGAATAGTTCCACCAAAAACATCGTCAACGACATTGACCTGACCCGATACGACACCAAAAAGATAATTTCACGCCGCCATGCCATGCTTCAACGCAAGGACAACCAGTTTCTGCTGTACGATCTCAACAGCCGCAATGGCACGTTCGTCAACGGCAAACGAATCTCTCCGCGGGAGCCGTACGTTTTGAAGCCGGGCGATGTGGTGGAGTTTGGTTCGGGCGGAGTGAAGTTGACATTCAGCGTTTGAACATCACAACTGAGGAGAGGGGGCGCGTCACCTTTGCCGCAGGCGCAGGCGGGCATTGTAAACATCCCGCCTGTGTTCGTTCAAAATGGGGAGAATCGGGCATCGGCGGAGAAAAAAAACAGTTTTGGGCGGACAGGCGGCAGGTCGGGGAAGAGGCGAAAGTTCAACAAACCCAACAGTTCAAACTATTTTATTAGTTTTTTAATTGACTTTATCGCCTATTTATACTATAATATTATGTGAAAGAACCAATAAGAGGTCATACATGAGAAGACCCAGCAAATCGCCAATCGTAGAAACTTTGAGGGACAATCAAACGGTGGAGGTGGGGCAAAGGCTGCGCGCAGTGCGCATGAGCCGCGGACTGTCCATGCGCGCGCTGGCTGAGCAGAGCAACTTGAACGTCAATACGTTGAGCCTGATCGAAAACGGGCGCACCTCCCCCAGCGTGAGCACTCTTCAGGCAATTGCCCAATCGCTTCAAGTGCCTATCACCACGTTCTTCGAGGGAGAGTCAACAGACGAAAAGGTAATTCAGCGCCGTGCGGGGGAAATACCTCGGGTGAAATTTTCGCATGGAACGATAGAAAATCTCGGGTCGAGTTTGCCGCAATTTGGCACGGAGCCGCTCATTGTCACGCTCGACCCGCTGGCAGACAGCGGCAAGGTTCCCATCGTGCATACAGGCAGTGAGTTTGTTTTCTGTCTGGAGGGAAAGATCACTTATCAGGTGGATGAGCAATCGTATTTACTGAGGGCAGGCGATAGTCTGATTTTCGAGGCGCATTTACCGCATTTTTGGCGTAATGAGGAGCATACGCCATCGCGTATGCTATTGGTGCTGTGTCCGCTGGACGGACGCGACCAGCCGGCGGAACGGCACTTTGGGAGATAACGGCGGCTTAACCAGGAAAGGAGGTTGCCGTGTTCCAGAAAAATCTGCGCTTTGTGATGTACTTGGGGGCAGTGGGTTTGATCGTGCTTTGGGCGGCTCTGTCAATGGTTGGGAGGGTGAACGCCGATGAGCCCGGTCCCATATCTGCCAATGTACAATGCGTCGTCTGTCATGAAAATCTGTACTTTCTCCATGATACTGGAAACTGGTTTTGTCTGAGAGAATCGCCCATGACCTGTGTGGATTGTCATGGCGGAAACCCGAACACGCTCGACAAAAATCTTGCCCATGCCCAGCGAATTGCCCATCCCATCATCAATGAAGATGTATCCAAGTGTCGTCAATGTCACCCGCAGGAATGCGACGAGCGTGTGGCATATTTCGACCGGACAGCCGGCATCGGCAATGTGAAGGTTGCCGCGCCTTACACTCCGATCTATTCCGTAGAGGGCGCTTCGGTGACATTGCCGCGGCGCGAAGCGGGGTGGTTTCTGGCGGTTTGGGAAATCCTTCCACTTGCCCTGGTGACGGGACTGGCGCTGCTGGCGTATTACATCATGCGCCGAAGGCACAAACCAAATTGAGACGATCGAAAGATGACGACCAGCCTGCCCGCCCAATCCGTATTCGAGATACAGGCAGATTTCTGCAAGGCGATGGGCAACGCCGCCCGCCTGAAAATCATTCACATCTTGCGCGAATGCCCGATGAAAGTCGGTGAAATTGCCGAAAACGCAGGCTTTGGACATTCATTGGTCTCACGTCAGTTGAGCATACTGCGCAACGTCGGCGTTGTGGAATGCCACAGACAGGGAAACGAGATGATTTATCAACTGGCTGACAAATCCATTGGCGAGGTATGCGATCTGGTTCGAAAAGTGCTGACTGCCCACATGCAAAAGCAGTCCAGGTTGTTAGGCTAACGGACGTTTTGCATTCTCCTTTCTCACGCCTTGCAGTGTCTCCAATCGGGCTGCGAGACACTGCAAGGCAAAGGGCAGTCCCCGCCGCCTGCAGGGGGAGCATTTGACAGCGGGCTTTATCATTTGGGGGCGTTGTTGTACAATGAAGCGCAGTCCAACACTTCCCGGTCAGATCAAACAGGAACAGGTTATGTCCCAATTCGATCTCTTCACCCCGCCAACCCCTCATCACACCTCGCTGGAAGAGCTCTTCGATGAAATGATGCAGATGCAGGATGATCCATTGGCAAACGCAGGGACGAGGGTGGTCATCAGCCGCGGAAACCCCAAAGCAAGGTTGCTCCTCATCGGCGAGGCGCCGGGACCGGAGGAAAACATCAAGGGTAAGCCGTTCGTCGGGCGGGCAGGTCAATTGCTCGATAAGATCCTCGAATCGGTAAACTTCGACCCTGAGCAGGATGTGTTCATCACCAATTCTGTTTTCCGCATGCCGCCGGGCGAAGACGGCAAAGCGTTCCGCAAACCAACCGACGAAGAGATCAAATACTATCGCCCCTACGTGAACGAAATCATCCGCCTGGTGAACCCGCTCATCATGCTGTTGACCGGCAATGTGGCGTGCCAGTCCATTTTGGGAAGGACCGGCATCACCACCCTGCGCGGGCAGTGGACGCAATTAAACGGGCGTTGGGTGATGCCGATTTACCACCCCTCCTACCTGCTCCGCAACCCCTCGCGCGAACCCGGCTCGCCCAAAGCCCAAATGTGGGACGACATCCGTGAAGTGCGCCGAAAATACGATGAATTGTTGGGGAAGTGAGCATCCTGCACTGAAATCGCCATTCTGACACAAACTTTGCAACAAAATCCAATCAGGAGAAACCATCATGCGCATGAAAGATAAAGTCGTACTCGTCACCGGCGGCGCGGCGGGAATTGGCAAAGCCACCGCTCTGCGCTTTGCCGAAGAAGGGGCAAAAGTCGTCATTTGCGATGTGAACGAAGCAACGGGGCAGGAAACCCTCAAGCAACTCGGCGACGGCGCTTCGTTCTACAAGGTCAACGTTGCCAGCCGGGAAGAGGTTCAAAAGTGGGTGGAGGAGGTCGTCGCCAAATACGGGCGCATTGACGTGCTGGTCAACAACGCCGGCATTCTGCGGGACGGGCAGTTGGTCAAAGTCAAGGAGGGGCAGTTGATCGGTCAGATGCCCGAAGCGGATTTCGATCTGGTGATTGCGGTCAATCTCAAAGGCGTGTTCAACTGCGCCCAGGCGGTTGCGCCGCAAATGATCAAACAGGGCGGGGGCGTCATCCTCAACGCCACCTCCGTGGTGGGGTTGGACGGCAACTTTGGGCAGACCAACTACGTCGCATCCAAGGCGGGCGTCATCGGCATGACCAGGGTGTGGGCGCGCGAACTCGGCAAATACGGCATTCGTGTTTGCGCCGTTGCGCCGGGCTTCACCGCCACAGAGATTCTTGCCCCCATGCCCGAAAAAATCATCGAAGCGATGAAAGCCCGCACCCCGCTGGGGCGGCTGGGCGACCCGCGCGACATCGCCAACGCCTATCTCTTCCTCGCCTCCGATGAGGCATCCTTCATTACCGGCGAGGTCCTGCGGGTGGATGGCGGCATCGTGGTGGGAACCTGATTCAAACCGAATAATCCCCCATCGCCAGGAACGCATCCACCACACGCGGATCGAAGTGCCGCCCCGCGTCTGCACGGATGCGTTCCTTCACTTCCTCCACAGGCAGCCCTTTGCGGTAGGGTCGGTCGGAAGTCAGCGCGTCCCACACATCCACCACCGGGAAGATGCGCGCCGCAAAGGGAATCTCCTCCCCTTTCAGCCCGCGCGGGTATCCCGTGCCATCCCATTTTTCATGGTGGCAGTACGGGATGTCAATTGCCGGGAGCAGAAACTCGATGCGCTTGAGCATATCGTAGGCAAACTTCGGATGCTGTTTGATCAGTTCGCGCTCCGTTTCGGTCAATGCGCCGGGTTTCAGCAGAATGCTGTCGGGGATTGCCAGTTTGCCAATATCGTGAAGCAGCGCCCCGCGCGTGATGTGAACCAGGTCGTCATCGCTTACCCCCATAAAGCGCGCCAGCCGTTGAGTCAGCACCGTGACGCGCTGGGTATGCCCCTCTGTTTCCTTGTCGCGCATGTCCAGCGCGCTCACCCAGCCCTCCAGCGTGGCTTGATACGCCTCCTCAAGTTCCCGGTTCTTGCGCTGCAGGTCTTCGAACAATTGGGCGTTATCAATCGCCACCGCCGCCTGATCGGCAAAGGCAGTGATTAAATTCTGATCCTGCGCCTGAAAGATTCCCGAACGGGCGCGGTTATCCACATAAATCACCCCAATCAATTGATCCTTGATCTTCAACGGCGCACAAAGAATCGAGCGCAGACGAAACGCCGCCACGCTCAACTGATTCTCGAAGCGCGGATCTTCCTGCGCATTGGTCGTCAGGATGGTCTCCCCCGTCGCCGCCACCCGATCCACAATCGTGCGGCTGACCTTGAAAGCCTCTTCCTCGAGATTGACCCGGTCGATTCCGCGCGCAACCTCAAACTCCAGCCTGCCGGCGGGATTTTTCAACATCAAGAAGCCGCGCTCGGCATGCATCAACTCAACCAAGCCATCCATCACCTCCTCGAGCACGCGCTTCTTCCCCAGCGACGAATTGATGGTCTGCCCGACCTTCATCAACGCCGTCAGTTGATTCTCCTTCATCCTTATGTGATCCGCAACCGTCTGTTCCAATTCCACAAGCAGTTCGGCAAGATGACTCACCTCACGCAGGAGGCTGGCGTCATCCGCCACACCAGCCTTCGCCAGGTTGGCGGTCAACCCCGCCAGAAGCGCGCGAATATCCTGAAAACTTTGTTGAATGGACGATAGAGTGATTGGGCGCTTGAACATGCCTGCCTCCATTTTGCAGATCGCCGCTCGCTGCCGCAATTGTACACTCATAAGAGTATAATCTGCCCAATGATTTCATTGCGCGCCTCAACAAGGAGAAATGCATGACCGTAGAAAACTATCTCGCCGAGGCAGGTGCGCTTGCCACCCTGGCAGGCGTGCTGGCTGGCTTTGCCATTTCCGCCGTCATCCAACTGCTTTCCACCAACCCCGAAGGGAAAATCACCACTGCCACCATCCTCACCTTCTCCGCCTCCACTGTGATGTTTCTGTATGCGTTGATTGTCTTCGTGCTTACCTTCGCCGCCACCGCCGAACAAAACCGCATCCTCTCCGAACTGGACACCGTAGGCGCCATTGCCCTAATCGTCATGCTTGCCGCCGTGTACGTTTTCCTCGCCGCCATCGGGCTGACAGGCTGGATTCGCTCCAGGGCAACCGGCATCATCACAACCGTCTTTGCTGTGTTTACCATGTGCCTTACAACCGTCGCAATCACCTCGGTTTTTTCTGTATTCTGAAATATCCTGCCGCTCCGCCGTTTCCAACACTCCAAAAGCGGACGCTCTCTCTCGTCCGCTTTTTTCATGTATACTTCCCCCGCCATGAAACCGTTCAACACACTCAAGAACCTTTTCAACCAATATCCGCGCCAGTTCTGGCTCATGATTACCGGCGTGATCATCTCCACCGCCGGCGGGTCCATGATCTGGCCCTTCATGCTCATCTACGCCAGCGGCAAACTGAATTTACCACTCAGCGCCGTCGCCACACTCATCTCCATCAACGCCGGCACCGGGCTGGCATCCTCCCTCATTGCCGGCGCCCTCGCCGACCGCTTCGGGCGCAAAGGCGTCATGGTCTTCAGCCTGTCCATGACCGGCGCCGCCTACTTCCTGATGATGCACGCCGCAACCTACCTCCACTTCGCCGGGCTGATGATCATGATCGGGCTGTCGAACCCCATGTACCAGGTCGGGGCAGACGCGATGCTCGCCGACATGATTCCCTCCGAAAAACGCACCGACGCCTACGCCATCAACCGCATCGCCAACAACGCCGCCTTCGCCATCGGCCCGGCTGTCGGAGGCTTCCTCGCCGCCACGTCCTACAATCTCGCCTTCATCGGCGCCAGCGCCGGCTTTCTCACCTACAGCGTCCTGCTCTTTTTATTGGCGCACGAAACGCTCTCTCACAACCTGCACGGCGGCAGCGCGCCTCTCACCCACCGTGAAGTGCTGCGCGGCTACAATCGCGTCTTTGCCGACAAAGGCTACCTGACATTCGTCGCGCTCATCAGCCTCGGGCTGATTGCCCCCTCCCTGTTGTGGATTCTCATGCCCGTTTACACAAAGACCAACTTCGGCATCCCCGAAAACCTCTACGGCTGGATTCCCACCACCAACGCCCTGATGTGCGTCTTCATCCAATACTTCGTCACCCTCATCACCCGCAAACGCCCTGCGCTTCCCGTCCTGACCGTCGGCATGTTCATCTACGCCCTCGGCGCGGGCAGCGTTGCGCTGATGAGCAGTTTCTGGGGGTTCTGGCTGAGCATGGTCATCCTCACCTTCGGCGAACTCACCCTCGTCCCCACCGCCAGCAAATACGTGGCAGACATCTCCCCCGCCGACCTGCGCGGACGCTACATGAGCATCCACTGGCTGGGCTGGGGACTTGCCCGCACCCTCGCGCCCCTCATTGGCGGCTTCCTCAACGACGCCGTTTCTCCCCGCGCCATCTGGATTGGAGGACTGCTCATCGGGCTGACCAGCGCCTTTGGGCTTTTCCTCCTTAGCCGCCTCACCGCCGCCCGCGCCGCGCCTCAGACTCAACCCTCAGCCTGATACACACAAAAGAACCTGTCCCAACCCGACAGGCTCTTTTGACACTAATACCCCAACATCTTTTCCAGTCTTTCCTTCACTCCCTCCCACTCCGAATCAATAATGCTGTAAAACACCGAATGCCGTATCCTGCCATCCGGCAGAATCATGTGATTCCGCAAAATGCCCTCCTTCACCGCGCCGATCCGCTCGATGGCTCGCTGCGAACGCTCATTGCGTAAATCGGTCTTCAACTGCACGCGGATGCACCCCAGCGTCTCGAAGGCATGCTTCAAGAGCAGATATTTGCATTCGGTATTGACCGCTGTCCGCTGAAACTCCACCCCATACCACGTCCCGCCGATTTCCAAACCGCGGTGTTCAGGGGTGATATTCAAATAACGCGTTGCCCCTGCGACGCGCCCCGAAGCGAGGTGGATGGCGGCGAACGGCAGATCAGTTCCTTTTGCCGCGCGCGAGAGGATGTCGCGCACCCAGTTCGCCATATCCGCTTCGGTGTCCATCCTGCCATACAACATAAAATCCCAAAACGGCTGCCCCACCCCGATCTCCGCCAGCGCAGGGATATGCGCCTCGCTCATCGGCTCCAGCCGCACATACTTGCCGGTCAGCGTGACCGGCGTCACCCAATTCGTCATTTCGTCTCTCCAAGCCAATCACTATCCCTTCAGCCACACTTCTTCAGGCTGGTCGCTCGAAGGCAGATAAGGCATCGGCGGTCCATCCACGCCCAAAAGTTCCGCCAGCGCAGCGCGCATCGCCGTGCGGTCATCCCACAGGTACTCCGTCTGCCCGAAACACATGGATTGCTCATGCCCCTTGCCGCATGCCAGCACAATATCGCCGGGACGCGCCAGTTTCACCGCAAAGCGGATGGCTTCGCCGCGGTCGGCAACCCGCCAAAACGTCTCCCCTTCGCGTCCACCCCTGGACCTCGCGCCTGCCGCCATCTCCTCAAGAATTCCCTCCAGCGACTCCGTGCGAGGGTCTTCGGCGGTCAACACGGTGAGATCAGCCAGTTCAGCGGAAGTCTCCGCCATCATGCGGCGCTTCTCCTTGTCCCGCAGTCCCGCCGAGCCAAAGACGCAGATGACACGCCCGTTCGTCATCTTTCGGGCGGTTTCCAGCGCCGACTTCAGGGCATTGGGCGTGTGAGCAAAATCCACAATGGCGGTGAAATTCTGTCCCAGATCAATGCGCTCCATGCGCCCGGGAATGCCATCCAGCGCAGCGATGCCCCGCGCCGCTGCCTCCGGCGCAACTCCCAGCCCATAGACCGCTGCCGTCAACGCCGCCAGGCAGTTCGAGACGTTGTACGCGCCGACGAGTGTACTCGTCACAGGCACGCGGAAATCCCTGCTTTGCGCCGTAAAATGAATACCCCGCGGGCTGTACGAAACACCCACAGCCCGAACATCCGCCCCTTCGCCCAGCCCATAGTTGACTTTGTTCACCTTGATGAAATCGTTCAAGAAATCGAACGATTTGGGGTCGTCGCGGTTGATGACGCCCAACCGCGGATTCCCCTGCGGCTTGGGCAGGGTGATTTCCAAACTGGAAAACAAGCGGGCTTTGGCGGCGCGGTAATTTTCGAAATTACCGTGTTCGTTCATGTGTTCATGCGTAATGTTGGTGACGACGCCAACGTCGAACTCGCAGGCGTCCACGCGGTGCTGTGACCAGCCGTGCGAGGTGGTCTCCAGCACGACATGAGTCAGACCAGCCTCCACCATCATCGCCAGGTAGCGTTGAACGTCGTGCGCATCCGGCGTCGTGACGTGGAAGCCGGTATCCAGCACTTCGCTCCCGATCACCGCGTTGACTGTGGAAATCATCCCTGCCTTGATGCCGGCGGCAAGCAGAATCTGGTAGATCAGGTTGGTGGTGGTGGTTTTGCCGTCGGTGCCGGTCACGCCGATTACCGTCAGCGTGCGGCCAGGCCAGTTGTAAAACGCGCCAGCCAGCCAGGTCAGAGCCCGACGCGTGTTTTCGAGTCGGATGTAGGGAACGGGGAGAGCGGTCAAATCCTTTTCCCCCACCACAGCAGCGGCGCCGTTCTCGATCGCTTTTTGGATGTAGTTGTGACCGTCGGTCGTCCCGCCCGTCAGGGCAACGAAGAGTTGACCCGGCCGTACCGCGCGGCTGTCAATGGCAATACCGGTGATCGTCACATCGGGTGCATTGGGCAGGCAAAAAGGATGCGGCAGGTCCGCGAAAAGATGTTTGAGCGATTTGGATTGTGACATGGTTAAACAAAAACGGGTTTTGGCAATTTTACCAAAACCCGTACATAGACTTCGGAAGACTTTGCGTCTTCCGAAGTCTGGTTTTATTTCAAACTGTGGCGCAGACCTTCGAGTTTGCCAGCCACCGAACCATCGAGCACCTTGTCGCCGATTTTGACGACCAGTCCGCCCAGGATGGCGGGGTTGACCTTGAAGGTGACTTCCTTTGCCTTGAAGTTTTTCTTGACGGTTTCCTGCTCTTCGCTGGTCAGGGGCAGCGCGCTGGTGACTTCGGCGGTTTCGCCCTGGAATTCGCCTTCCACCACAACCACCTTGCCCGCTTTGACGCCGGAGAAGAATTCGTCGAGCAGCGCACGCTGTTTCTTTTCGTCGAGCGCTTCGCCAACCAGTTTGTTGGCGGCGGCAATCGCCAGTGAGGCAATCTGACCGCGCAGGTCGCCCAGAATGCGGGCGCGCTCGAGTTCGACTTCGGCAAGGGCAATTTCGCGCGCTTTGGCGGCTTCGGCTTCGGCGGCGGCTTTCACTTCCTTGCCGGCGGCTTCGGCGCGGTCGGTGGCTTCGCGAATGGTCTTGCTGGCTTCCGCCTGGGCTTCGGCAATGATCTTTGCCGCTTCCTTTTCGGCGTTGGCGCGGGCTTCCGCCGCCACACGGGCGTCTTCGAGCCCTTGCGCAATTTTCTGTTTGCGGGTCTCCATCATGTCCAGCATGGGTTTATATACCCAGGCGTTCAGCGTCAGGAAAAGGATGGCGAACGCGATGATCTGGACGATGAGAAAACCGAGATTGATACCCAGTGCTTCCATCTATTGCTCCTATCTGCTTACACAACTTTGAAGAGCATGAGGAACGAAATCACCAGACAGTAGATCGCGATGGCTTCGGAGAAGGCAATGCCGAGGATCATACTGCTCAAGAGGTTGCCATACGTATCGGGGTTGCGAGCCATACCGGTCAACGCACCCAACGCGCTCAATCCCACGCCGATACCTGCGCCAGCCGCGCCCAGCATTGCCAATCCGGCGCCAACGTAGCGCCCTGCTTCCATGATACTACCTTCCATCTTTGTGCCTCCTTGGATTAATTCCTGTGTAGTTTTTGAATTCTTCTAATGTTCTGCGTGTTCTTCGCCGCCATGACCCTGTGTAGCCATGGACATGAAGACCATCGTCAAAATGCCGAACACAAACGCCTGAATGATGCCGACGAACAGCTCGAACATGTAGATCGCCGCCGGCACAATGCTGATTTTGCCAAGCAAAGCGCCAAATACAGAGACCAGCACGATGCCCGCAAACATGTTCCCGAACAGACGGAAGGCAAACGAGAGAATTTTTGCAAATTCCGAAATCAACTCCAGAATGCCCATGAACATGTCAATCACGCCGAAAACAGGCTTCTTGAAAACGCCGCCGAAGTTGAAAAACTTCGTCAGATACCCCCAGCCCTGCGCACGGAAACCAACCACCTGAATGGCGACCACCGCAATCAGCGCCAGCGTGAAGGTAAAGTTCAGGTCCACCGAAATACCGCGGAAGAACGGCGCAAGGATGTATTCACCCTCCTCGGCGGTAAAGAGATACCAATTGCCAGCCAGCAATTCCTTCGCATGTCCTTCGCCATGCGCATGGTGCAGCACGCCAATAGACTCAAAGCCGGGCAGCAATTTCAGCAGGTTCGCAAACAGCACATAAATCATGATGGTTGCAAACCAGGGGAAAACAGTCTTTACCCATTTACCTGCCGCGCCCTCGGTCATGTTATAGATGACCTCCAGAATGGCTTCGGTCGCATTGCCGATGCCGCGCGGCACCAGGTCGGTTTGAGCGCTCTTTTTGAGTGAGCGATTGACGGCATACGCAAAAATCAAAAGCAGGATGACCGTCAGAATCAACGTAGGCATCGTGTTCACCAGGTAAAAATCGCCGATGACCGGCAGGGTGAACAGCGGCTCCTCGATGAGTTTCTCCGGCGCAACGGTGATCTCAGGCTGAACGGGCACAAATCTGCCGCCCAAAACATATCCCACGATCAACAACCCAAGCAAAACCCATCTGCGCCAGGGTCTGCGTTTTACTTGTTCCAAAGTCCGCCTCCTTACGAAGTCTGAGATTCTTTTTCGACGTTCTCTTTCAACCGCGCCAGTGTCCTGCGCGCCACACCGAGCATCACAAGCACCGACACGGGGATTCCCGCAAACAACAAAGCCAGCGTAATGACCGGCTTTGTTCCAAACATACCATCAAGCCACAAGCCCAGAAGCACCGAGACGAGGATGACGACCAGGGTCAGACACCCTACCTGCCCAATCATGACGATCAGGAGGTTCGTCATGATGCTTCTGCCTTTTTGTTCAGATTGTGTCATGTTGCACGATTATAAACGAGGGGCTGAAGGTGTGTCAAACAATAATCCAGACGACTTTCCATCGCCTCTTTTTCTGACCTTCAGCCTGCCTTTGTCGCTAAAAGAGCGTCAACGCCGCCGCATCCGACCAGCCAAACCACGGGGCGAACACAGTACCGATCAGAATCACACCCAGCGCCAGCGCTGCCAGCGTGATCGCGTAGGGACGGGTCAGCGGCAGGGGGTGATTTGCCTCGTCCTCGTTCGGCATGCGGTACAGATACACAAACTTCATCACGTTCAGGTAGTAGTACACGCCGATGATCGAGTTGATGATGCCCACGAACACCAGCCACACATACCCTGCCTGCACGCCTGCCGCAAAGACGAATACCTTCGCCACGAACCCGCCAAACGGCGGCATCCCTGCCAGAGAGAGAAAGGCGGTCAGCATCATCAGCGCCAGCCAGGGATTGCGCCGGCTCATGCCGGAGAAATCCTTGATCTCGTCCATGCCGGTGACGCGGCTGAATGCCATGACGACACCGAAGGCAAGCAGGTTCGTCAAAATGTACGCCGCAAGGTAGAAAATGACGCTGGTCACGCCCAATTGCGAGAGGGCAACCACGCCAATCATGGCATAGCCGGCGTGGGCAACCGAGGAATAAGCCAGCAGGCGTTTGATGTTCGTCTGCTGCAGGGTAAGCAGGTTGCCGAGTGTCATCGTAATGGCGGAAAGGATGGCGAGGGTCAGCGTCCACGAGGCGGAAAATTCGGGAAAGGCAACGAAGAAGAGGCGCACCAAAACGGCAAACCCTGCCGCCTTGGAAGCCGTGGACAGGAAGCCGGAAATGGGCGTCGGCGCGCCTTCGTACACATCCGGCGCCCAGAAGTGAAACGGCACCAGCGAGACTTTGAAGCCAATTCCCACCAGAATGAGCGCCAGCACACCAAAAGCGGTGGCTGCGGAAAGGCTGCCCGCCTTAAACATGTCAACCAGGTGGTAGAAGTTGGTCGTGCCTGCGAAGCCGAAGACCAGGCTGAAGCCGTAGAGCATGAACGCCGACGCCATCGCGCCAAAAAGCAGGTATTTGAAGCCCGCCTCGGTGGATTTTTTGTCGTTCAGCATGAAGCCGGAGAGAACATACAACGGTATGGAGGTGGTCTCGATCGCCAGGTAGAGCATGACCAGGTCGGCAGAGACAGCCATCAGGTCCATGCCAAGAAGCGAGGCGAGCAGCAGGAGATACGCCTCTCCGCGGTGACCGATCTTCTCGTTGTCCATGAAGAGCAGAGCCGTCGCCGCTCCCGCAAACATGAAGAGCAGTTTGAAGAAGAAGCCCAGCCAGTCGAAGCGAATCATGCCGCCGAAGGTGGTGGTCGGTTCGCCCGGCTGACCGAAGAGCAGGCTGAACGCCATGGCGGCAAGCAAGCCGCCCGCTGTGAGCCATCCCGTATTGCGGCGTTGTTCCGCCTTCCAGAACGGTTCGACGATGAAGATCAGGACAGCCAGCAGGAGGATGAGTACCTCGGGGAGGATGGACAGGAAAGTTGTGGATGTAAGCATTATGCGCCTCCCAACAGGCGGAGAATGTTTTCAACGCCGGTTTGCACCATGGGCACCATCAGGCTCGGGAACAAGCCAAGACCGATCATCAGGATGCAGAGGGTGACGATGGCGATTTTGTCCAGCACGGTGATGTCGCCCACGTGCCCCTGAAGTTTTTCGGGCATTTCGGCGAAGAAAACTTTGCGGATGTTCATCATGATGTACGCGGCGGTGATGACAATGGAAATGCTGGCGATGACCGCCACAAGCCAGCGCGATTGCCAGACGCCCATGAAGATTGGAAATTCCGCCACGAAGCCGGAGAAGCCGGGCATGCCCATCGAAACCAGACCGCCGATGATGAAGCCGACGCCGGCGAAGGGCATGACCTTCATCATGCCGCCCAGTTCGGGGATCATGCGGGTGTGCGCACGGTCGTAGATCATGCCGGTGACGGCAAAGAAGAGCGCCGTCATCACGCCGTGCGAGAACATTTGCACGCCCGCGCCGGTCAGACCGTTCGGGTTGAGGGTCGAAAGCCCGAGCATGACCAGCCCCATGTGCGAAACGGACGAGAAACCGATCATGTATTTCATGTCGGTCTGGACGAAGGCGATGTAAGCGCCATAGACCACGGCAATGCCGGCGAAGGTCATGATGAGCCAGGACCAGGTCTTTGCGCCCTCGGGCAGGAGCATGATGCCCACGCGCAGGGCAGCGAAGGCGCCGAGTTTCATCAGCACGCCTGCATGGAACATGGAAACGGCGGTCGGCGCGGCGACGTGACCATCCGGCGACCAGTTGTGGAAGGGCCAGATGCCGCCCAGCACCGCAAAGCCGAAAAAGACCGGCAGGAACCAGGCGTTTTGAAATGCCTGCGTGAAGCCTGCGTTTTCCATGACGAGCATGTCGAAGGAAAGAACGCCGGTGTTTTTGTACTGCATCCAATACATGACCAGCGCGCCGACCAGAGAGACCACCGAACCGACGAACAGGTAGAGGGTCAGTTTCATGGCGGCGTACTCGCGGGTCACCACCCAGCCCCAGATGGCGATGAGCAGGTACATGGGGAAGACGGCGATTTCGTAGAAGAAGAACAGCATGAACAGATCGAGCGAGACGAACACGCCGAACACGCCGCCCGCCAGCAGGAACAGGAAGGCAAAGAACTCGCGCGGGCGGTCCTGAATGCCAGCCTTGACGTGCGGGTCTTCATCGCCCCACGAGATGAGCACGCCCGTGAACATGACCACGCCCGTCAGCAGGACGAGCGGGGCGCTCATGCCATCCACGCCAAAGTGCAGGCTGATGCCCAGCGCAGGGAGCCAGTTGTATTTTTCGATGAATTGATACCCGCCCGCCGCCTTATCGTAGGAAAAGTACACCCAGAGCGAGAGCAGCAGGGCAAATGTCGCCGCGGCAAGCGCGACCGCGCGGGTTTCATTCCTCCGATGAGACGGCATCATGAGGATGATCAATGCCGCAACCATCGGCGTGAACGTGATGAAACTCAGAACTGGAAAATTCATCATCCACCTCTTAGAAAAGCATGACCACGGCTTTGTTGATCACGTTCAGTATCCAGGAGGGATACAAACCGATCCACAAGATCAACACCATGAGCGGGACCATGACGATAATTTCGCGGGTGTTGATCTCGGTCAACTTGTGTTCGCCATGCGCCCAATGTTCATTCATGGGACCATGCAATACTTTTTTGATTCCCTTCAAAATGTATGCGCCTGTAAAGAGCAGACCCAGCATCGCTGCTGCGGTGTAGAGCGCCATCACAGGCGCGGAATTGACGCCAACGCCAAAGGAGCCTCGCACCACCAGAAACTCGGAAATAAAGCCGTTGAGTCCCGGCAGACCAAGCGAAGCCATGCTGGTGAAGATCAGAATGCCGCCATAGACCGGCACGAGCGGGAACAAGCCGCCGAACTCCTCGAGGTTGCGGGTGTGCGTCCGTTCGTAGATGACGCCGACGAGGAAGAACATGCCAGCCGCCGACAAGCCGTGGTTGAACATCTGCAGGATGGCGCCGTTCAGGGCAATGCGGGCGTCATCCGTGCCGGCGGCGAAGGCGGCAGCGGCGATGCCCAGCACCACAAAGCCCATGTGGTTGACCGACGAGTACGCCACCAGTCGTTTGAAGTCGGTTTGGGCATAGGAGCCGAACGCGCCGAAGACAATCGCGGCAACGGCAAGGAACGCCAGCGCGCCCGCAAAATACTTCGCTTCGGCAGGATACAACGGCAGAACCAGGCGCAGGAAACCGTAAGCGCCCAATTTCAGCAGGACGCCCGCCAGAATCATCGAGCCGGCGGTTGGGGCTTCGGTGTGGGCGTCGGGCAGCCAGGTATGGAAGGGCCAAAGCGGCACCTTGACCGCAAACGCAATGACGAACGCCCAGAAGGCAATTGCCTTGAAGGTGCCGGCGGGGATGCCGCCAATGGGGGCTGTATAGGCAGACCATTGCGCCGTAATCGTCTGAAGGTCGTAAGTCTTGAACAATACGCCCAGCAACTGGACGGCGAGCAGCAGCCCCAGCGAACCGCCCATGGTGTAGATCATGAACTTGAGCGAGGCGTAGTTGCGGTTGGCGCTCCCCCACTGGTTGATGAGGAAGTACATCGGGACCAGACCGATCTCCCAGAACACGAAGAAGATCAGCAGGTCAATCGCCATGAACACGCCGAGCATGCCCGTTTCCAGGAAGAGGAACAGGATCATGTACGCCTTGGTGCGGTCATTGATGCTGAACGAGGCAAGGATGGCAATCGGCGTGAGGAGCGTGGTGAGCAGAACCATCGAGAGGGAAAGACCATCCACGCCGAGGTGCAGGGAAGACCCGATTGCCGTGTACCAGGCGTACATCTCTTCGAACTGGTAGCCGGGCTTCGAGGGGTCGAAGTTGAACCAGACGACCAGCGACAGCACAAAGGGAACGAGGCTGGCGGTCAGGGCATACCACTTGTGAAGTTTGGTCTCTTCTTTTGGCAGGAAGAGCATCACCAGCGCCGCAATGGCGGGAAAGAACAGGATGGTAGATAGAAGATGGGTGGAAATGAAATCCATCATTTACTCCTGATGAGTTGCGCGCAGCCTACACGGCAAGCACAAAGAAATACAATGCCGCCCCAATGACGATAAACGTCACCAGCGCAAGCACGAGATACTGCTGGACGCGTCCGGTCTGGGTGCCGCGCAGTTTGCCGCCAAACCAGTAGGTGATCTCCGCCGAGCCGTCGCCGATGGCGCGGTTGATGACGGGCAGGTCAAAGTAATTGCGCAGCGCCGAGCCAAATCCCTGCGTGGAGGGACCGAAGGCATGCAGGATGCCGTCAATGACGCCTTTATCGAGGAACTTGTAAACGACGTTCTCGGCAAACCAATAGGCGGGTTTGACGAACAGGAAGGCATACGCTTCGTCGAAGTAGTATTTGTTCTTGAGAAGCGGAATTTGGAATTTGTCTTCGCTGACTGATTTGACGTTGCGGTAGGTGAGATACCCCAGCGCCAGACCGCCGAGGGCAACGACGAGGGAGGTCAGCAGGGGAATCCAACTGAATTCGGGCGTTTCGGGAACTTCCGCAAGGGTGTGACCGACGAAGTCGTGGAACCAGTTCGGGACGAGTCCGCCAAGGATGGGAAAATGCTCAGGGATGCCGACCCAGCCGTAGGTCACAGCGAAGACCGCGAGGACGATGAGGGGGGTGGTCATCGTCCAAGGAGTCTCCTGGGCGTGTTTTGCTTCTTCCGTGCGCGGTTCTCCGAGGAAGGTCAGGGTGATCTGGCGCATGGTGTAGAAGGCGGTCAGGAAGGCGGCGATGGCGAGGGTGATGAAGACCGCCATGTGACCGTGACCGAAGGCGTCGGCGAGGATTTCATCCTTCGACCAGAAGCCCGCGGTGACGAGCGGAAAGCCCGAAAGCGCAAAGCCGCCGACGAGGAAGGTCCAGAAGGTGATGGGCATTTTCTTGCGCAAGCCGCCCATGTTGTACATGTCCTGCGGGTCCACGTGATGGTTGCCGGTGTGCAACACGCCGTGCTCCATGCCGTGAATGACCGAGCCGGAGCCGAGGAAGAGCAGCGCCTTGAAGAAGGCATGCGTGATGAGGTGGAACGCCGCCGCCACGTACGCGCCGATGCCGAGCGCGGCGATCATGTAGCCCAATTGCGAGATGGTCGAGTAGGCGAGGACGCGTTTGATGTCGTTTTGGGCGACGGCAATGGTGGCGGCAAAGAGCGCGGTGAATGCGCCGATGAACGCCACGATGGACATGGTGACGGTCAGATCATGACCGTTGTAATCCGCCGTGAGCAGCGGGAACATGCGGATGACCGCATAGACGCCCGCCGAGACCATCGTCGCCGCATGGATCATCGCGCTGACGGGAGTGGGTCCTTCCATCGCGTCGGGCAGCCAGACGTGGAGGGGCCACTGTGCCGATTTGCCGACCGTGCCAATGAAGAGCAGGAGGGCGATGAACCCGGAGGCGGTCATGCCGAACCAGGCGGGGGTGGAGGCGAGAGCGTGCAGGGTCTCTTCGGTGAAGATTTCGCGGAAGGTGAGGGTGCCGGTGGCGGAGTAGAGGAAGGCGATGCCCAACAGCATGAACACGTCGCCGACGCGGGTTGTCATGAAGGCTTTGACCGCCGCATCGCGCGCAGAGGGTTTGCCGTACCAGAAGCCGATGAGCAGGTAGGAGCACAAGCCCATGATTTCCCAGCCGACGAAGAGCGTGAGCAAATTGTCGGAAACCACCAGCGTGTACATGCCGAAGGCGAACAAGCCGAGGAAGGCAAAGAAGCGTGAGTACATCGGCTCGACGGAGGGGACGACGTGTTTGTGTCCGTGCGCGTCGGTGACGGTCGCGCCGTGAGGCGGCAGCCCCTTCACGTCATGGTCGCCGGCGGGCTGTCCGTAGTTGTGATAGCCGACGCTGTAGAGGAAGATCATGAAGATGGTGATCGCCACGAAGAACAACACTGCCGCGCCGAGCGGGTCAATCAGCACGCCGATGCGAAACCACGTGCCGCCCGTCGGAATCCAGTTGATGGCGGATTCGAAGGGGTGTTCGCCCAAATGCTCCACCCCCAGCGCGCGGACAAAGACCACCATGCTCCCGATAAACGAGAGCGCCGCCGCGCCGACGCCAATCGTATGGCTGAGCGCCTTGCTCTTGTTCGTGAACAGCACGATCAAGAAAAACGCCAGCACAGGAGGGAGGGGAATTAACCAAATCAATGTTTCAGTCGTCATATTTGTCCCTACCACTTCATCAAATCAATTTCATCCGCCACAACCGTTCGGCGGCTGCGATAGACGGAGATGACCAGCGCCAAGCCCACCGCCACTTCCGCCGCGGCAACCGCGAAGACGATGATGGCAAACACCTGCCCCGTCATCAGGCGGACGTCGCCGTAGCGCCAGAAGGCGGCAAGGTTGATATTCACCGAGTTCAACATCAATTCGATGCCGAGCAGGATGGCGACAGCGTTGCGCCGCGACAATACGCCAAATAAACCAATGCTGAAAAGCGCCGCAGCAAAAATGAGATACCAGGAAATTGGAACCATACCTGCGCCTCCTATTTGTCCCCGTTTTGGGGATTGAACGCGACGTACACCGCGCCCACCAGCGCCGCCACCAACAGGACGGAGGCGACTTCGAACGGCAGGACATAGCCCGTGGGCGAAACCAGCGCACTGCCCAGTTCCGAAATCGCGTCAAAACTGACGGGGTAACTGGCTGCTGTTTTCGTCATGCCTTCCCAACCCTGAAGCATGAAGTACAACCCGCCGAAGGTCAGCGCCGCCAGCGCCGCGCCCAGCCACCAGTTTTTATTCAACTGCGGACCCTGGTCGCGCATATCCCTGCGGGTGAGCATTACGGCAAAGACGAACAGGATGGCAATCGCGCCGATATACACCACCACCTGCACCACTGCCAGGAAGTTGGCGTTCAAGGTGACGTAGGTCACCGCCACGCCGAACAACGTCGCCACCAGCCACAGGGCAGCGTGGACAAGGTTGCGCGTCGTCACCACCATCAAGCCGGAGCCCAGGGTGACGAAGGCAACGATTAGAAAGACGATTTGTTCACCAGTCATAGAAACCTCTTGGGTAATTGGTAAATGGCGTTCCCAATCACCAATTACTACTTACCGCTACGAATGTCCAACCTCTACAATCCTCTTTCCCTCAATCCGCTCGCGTTCCCTGCGGCTGTAGGAGCGTGCAATCTCGAGCGCAATCCATGCCACCAGGATGTTCGAAAGGAACATGCCCGCAACGTAGAGCCAGGCTGGAGTTCCGGCGAGAAGCGCATTCATCAGGGCGGTGGTCATCAAAAGGACAAAAGCCAGCGGAGTCAGGAATTTCCAGTTGAACGCCAGCATGTGGTCAATGCGGATGCGGAGCAGGGTGTAGCGCACCCACATGATGAGCCAGTAGCCGATGAAGGCTTTGAAGAGGACGACGGCAATGGCAAGGAAGGGACTGACCTGTTCCAAACCAAAGAAGCGGTAACCGCCGAAAAACAGAATTGCCCAGAAGCCGCCGAAGGTGAAGGCATGCAGGAGTTCGCCGGCGTAGAACATACCGAACTTCATGCCGGAATACTCGATGTTGTAACCCGAGACCAGTTCCGATTCGCCTTCCGCCAGGTCGAAGGGGGCGCGTCCCAGTTCGGCAATTGCCGCCAGCAGGAAGATCAGCGCGCCCAGCGGCGAGAGCCAGAAGTACCACACCTCCTGCCGCTCGATGATGGCGGCGGTGCCCATCGAACCCGCCAGAATGGTCGGAATGAGCATGGTCGCCAGCATGGGCACCTCGAAGGAAACCATTACGGCCACCTGACGGAACGCGCCAATCAGCGCAAACTTGTTGTTCGACGACCAGCCCGCCATGATGATGGAGAGCGTACCGATGGAGCCGGCGGCGACAATGTACAACACGCCGATGTTCAAATCCACGCCGAGGATGGTGGGCGCCAGCGGCACCACCGCCCACAAAATCAACACCGACAGCATCGAAAGCATCGGCGCAAGGTTATAGACGACCTTGTCTGCGCCGGCGGGCGTGGTGTCCTCCTTGATCATCAGTTTGATGATGTCGGCGAACGGCTGAATCAAGCCGAACGGACCCAGGCGGTTGGGACCGATGCGGTCCTGAAAACGCGCCACCACCTTGCGCTCGACCCACACCAGACCAATATCCAGCACCATCAAAATGCTGATCAGGATCAGCACGCCAAGAAAACCAACCAGGATGTTGGCGGCGGGTTCGGGCATGCCCCAGCCAGTGAAGACGCCCAACAGCCAGTCCGCGGCAACTTTGAGGGGATCGTTCCAAAAACTCATGAGTCGCTCCTATTACACAAAGAAAAGGCTGAATGGACGAACCAATTCAGCCTTCTCCTGATTTACATGACCATCTACGCCCATTCCAGCATTCCCTTGCGCCAGGTATAAACCAAGCCGGCAATGAGAATGAGGATGAAGATGATGCCCTCGATGACGGCAAACAGCCCCAGCGCGCCAAGTTTCACCGCCCACGGGAAAAGGAAAACTGTTTCCACATCGAAGATGAGAAACACCAGCGCAAAGATGTAATACTGCGCCTTGAACTGCACCCAACTCTCCCCCACCGTTTCGATGCCGCACTCATAGGTGGTCTGCTTGATGGGGTTGGGCTTCTTGGGTCCCAAAAACCACGCAATCCCAATCGCGCCCACAGGGATCAGCAGACCGACGACGAAGAACAAGCCAACGAAAATCCACGGATTCATAGTTTCTCCAACAAAAAGGCTAACAATGCCCGAAATTGTACCATAAAGAACAATCACCCTTTATCGAACGCATGTCAATTTTTAGGGTGATTTTCGTCATATTTTTGATTTTCTACGCAGCCGCCCAAAGAGAAACTTGATGACATCCTCGAAAAACGGAAATCCGACGACAGCCCCCACCAACGACCCAACGCCGCCGGCTGTCCGCACCAGATTTGCCGGCAGCCCCAAAACGTTCACCGCTTCGATCTCGACGGGTTGAACGGATACTGCTCTCCGGCTTTCTTCTCCGCTGATTTTTTCCACAAACCGCAAATACAGCCACACCGTGCCGCGATAGATGCCCGGCTCACGCGGACGCACGCTCCAATAGAAGTTGAGCGATTGCCCCGGCGATAAGGTCTGGCTGATGAGTTCGGGCGGGGAGACATCCAGCCCGGCAACGTCGAAGCGTGCTTCGGCAATCACGCGATGCGTCTCGTACAGATTCGGGATTTCGATGACTTCGCCGGTCACCACGTTGCCCTCGAATTGCGCGGTGGGGGTAATGTTGCCGAGGTCATCCATCTCCAGCGTCAGGCGGACGATGTCCGAGTCGCCGGCGCGGATTTTTGCGGGGAATTCCAGGGTTACGCGGCGGCGTTCGGGAATGGCAGGCAGAGGGGTGGGTTCTTCTCCTCCGCCGGTGACGGGGATGAGCGCTTCGCTTGTTGGGGCAGCGGAGGCTTGCGTGGGCTGGGGGGCGGCGGGGGCTTCCGCCGGCGGGGCGCCGGCGCCAACTCCGCAGGCGAGGAGGGCGAGGGTCAGCCCCGCCCATGCCGCGAGGAGGCGGAAAAGGTAACGGGGAGGAAAAGGCGGATAGGTCATGAAACAGCCGCCAGCGGGGTGAGAAGCGACGAGGGGGTCGGGAGTTGCAGGTCGAGGGGGGGAATCGGTTGTGTGCGGGTGACGCGCTCGAGGGGCATGAATCCCCAAATCAGCAGGGCGAGGGAAAGGGCGAGAATTAATATTCCGATCAGGATGCGCAGTTTACGGTTCACTGATGCACCTCTTCCACTTCGAGGTACCAGCGGACGCGTGTGCCGACTTTGGCGCGCATTTGCCATGCCAGGGTTTTGGGGGTCTCTTCGAGGGCGGTTTTGATGCGGGAGATGCGGTCTGTGAGTAAGCCTTGTTCGGCGCTGGTGAGGGGGAGTTCGCCGCCGGCGAGCAGTTCTTCAATGCGCTCGAGGTTGAGGGTGACGGTTTTGTAGAGTCCCCAATCCTGGGCGCAGAGGGAGGCGATGCGATTCAGCCCGATGTGCCCCTGACGTTCGTCGCCGAGATCGTTGTTGAGGAGCAGGGAGATGATGTCGAGCGCGTCTTTGCGGTTGAGTTGGACGACTTGCGCTTTGGTGAGCAGCAGGTCTGCCAGGGGGATGGTGAGGGGGTCAAGTTCGAGCCGCCCGTCCAGCGGGAGTTTGTGGCACATTTCGAAGTCGCCGATGAGGATGTCCACGTGCAGGCTGGGGGAGGGGTCGTAGTAGTAGATTTGGCGGCGCATGCCGTTGAGGAGGTTGAAGCGTTTGTCGGGCGAGTAGCCCATTTGGCGGAAGAAAGGCTCCAGTTTTTGACGGTCGGTTTTGGGGGCGAGGAAGTCGAGGTCGGGGGCTTCGCGTTGGAAGAGTTTGGGGTTTGTCTGGCTGTGGGCAAGGACGGCAAGCCCGCCGAAGGCGCGCAGTTGCAGTTGGTGCGCGCCGGCGGCGTCCACAAGATGTTTCATCTCGCGGAAGAGTTCTTCCAGGGTTTGCATGAAAAAATTATAACCCTTCTCCCCCAGGGTGAGGGAGAAGGGTTGTGCGGTTGGGTTATTCAACGGGGATTTCCGCCTGGACCTTGTCCATGTCAATGCCCTGCCGCTTGCGGGCAGACTTGAAGCCGAAGTAGATGATGGCGGCAAGGACGTACATGGAGAGCATGTAGATGACGGAACTGGTGTTGGAAATGCCGATGCCGTACAAGCCGTTGGGGTCGAGAATCCATTCGTAGAGCAGGAAGACGAGGAAGCCGCCGAAGATGACTCCCGCCACGGTGATGAGCGGGATGCCCAGGACGTTATATTTGGCAATTGGCGAGGCTTTGTAGAGGTCGGGCTTGACGTAGGGCAGGAGGATGGCGGAGATGGTCGTGCCGAGGTAGGTGACGGCAATGACAAGGGTGGAGCAAAGCGTGAGGGTCTGGAAGTTGGCGATGTTGTAGGAGAAGAGGAAGGCGACCAGCACGGAGGGGATGACCATCAGCAGGAGGGCGTAAATGGGTGTGCCGGTGCGCTCGTCCACCTCGGCGACTTTTTCGGGGAGCAGGCGGTCGAAGGCGGCGGCGAAGATGACGCGCGTGGAGGAGAGGAAGACCGTGCCGCTCCAGCCGAACCACCACAGGCTCATGAGGACGACAACGATGAGTTGGAGAAGCCGGTTGGAGGTCAGGAATGCGGCGAAGAGGGCGGGATAGGGCCAGACGGGCAGGGCAGGAGGCACGTCGGTGTATCCCCAGGCGTAGTTCCACCAGGCAGCGCCAGCCTGCACGTAGAAGTCCCAGCCGATGGTGCGGCTGATGGCGTAGAGCAAAATCACTGCCAGCAGGGTGGTGATGCCGAGCGCCCAGCCCATGCCGGCCACGTTGCGTTTGAAGTCGGTTGCGCCGCGCACTTCACCGTAGAGGGTGGCGCCCCAGTTGGGCCACAAATTGAAGAAGACCATGTAGGGAAGGACGAGGAAGACCGCCAGGCTCAAGCCGCCGCCGGCGAATGGGGTAACCGCGCCCGCTTCCGTCCCCAATGCGACGGTTGCATCGTACACCCCGGGCTGTGCGCCAAACATGGCTGCGGCGTTGGCGTCCAGCCCCGCTTTGAACGCGGCGTTGGAGCCGGTCAGCAGGAGGACGATGACGATGAACAAGCCCAGGATGCCGCCATAGAAGGAGTATTTCTGGATTTTGGCGTAGGTCTTCATGCCCAAGGCGATGAAGACGCTCACCACGGCAAGGGTGATCAGCGAGGCGACGAAGGCGCCGTGATTGGTGCCGGCGAACCACAGGGCGGCGTCTTTCGCGCCGAGGATGCCCAGGATGGGCACCAGTACGATGTGGCGGAACATGTCGCCGTAGAGCGGCACCCACAGCCACAGGATGAACCACCAGCCGGTCACGGCAAGGATGAACCCCACCGCGCCGCCGAGAATGCGGCTCTGCCAGACGTAATCGCCGCCCGAGCGCGGCATGACCGCGATCAACCCGGCATAGACGATGACTTCGAAGAAGATGAACACCGCGCTGATGATCAGCGCGTTGATCATCCCGCCTTCGAAGTAATACATCTGGCTGAAACTGTACAAGCCGAGCGTGATGAGGTTGATCGAAAAGAACGCGTACACGAACGCGTCGAAGACCGACCACGAACGCACCAGGCCGGTCGCCTTACGGACAAACAGGTTGCTCATGAGAAGGCTCCTCCTTGAGATGGATTGGTTTTCAACGTGCTACAGGCTGTAACACGGGACGCCCGAAAAAGTTAACCTGATGTCAACACGTAATTTTCGATCTTGCGGTTTCCCAAAACAACGATGGCGCCCAGCAGCGTTCCCTGCTCGTACATGGAGCCGGGGTTGATGCACAGCGTCTTGCCGATGCGCGCCGCTCCGCGCCCCTCGTGGATGTGTCCGTGCAAGCCGAGCAGGGGCTGGGTCTCCTGGATGGCTTTGCGCAGGGCGGTGGAGCCGACGGGTTTGAGCGCCTGCCCCGCCAGCACCGGGCGTAAATCCTTGTCCAACTCAGGCGCCTCATCCAGACCGGATTTGTAGGGCGGCACATGGATGTTGAAGATGGCGTTGCGCGGGTCTTTGAGGCGGGAAATCATCGCCTCATAGCGGACTTTGAGTTGCTCCTCGTCCTCTTCGCGGTGCGTATCCCAGGGCGTGCGGTTCGACCAGCCGGAGGCGATCATTTCGTGGACGCCGTCGAGGGGAATCACCTGCCCCTCGGCGAGAATCACGTTGCGGGAGGCGCGAACGATCTCGTCCACCTCGTCCATGTCGTCGTTGCCGGGGCAGCAATAGACCTTCATGCCGGTGCCGTCCAGTTTCTTATCCGCCAGATCCATCCACTGCTGAACGACCTTCAACACTTCCTGCAAAAAGATGGCATGCACACGGTCGGGGTCTTTTTCGAGTTCGGCAATCTCGTCGGGGTTGGTCAGGTAGGGATAGTAGCCGCGGCTGCGGACTCGCTTTTGCAGGTCGGCGAGTTCGTCTTCGGTGGTAATCTGAAATTCCTGTTCGAGAAGGGTCACTTTGTAATTCTTTCCGCCCTGATGAATGAACGGCACAACCGCCTTGCCTGTCATGTCGCCGCCGAGGATGAGAACATCCACGCCGTAAAACTTCCCCGCATTCAAGAACTTGCTCCAGCAAATATCCGAACCGTGAATGTCCGTGGCAAAGAAGAGTTTGGTCATGGCAAATCCTCTGGCTGGGGTATGACGAGCGTGACCGGGATTGCGGGATATTATACACCGCATGTCGTGGACGGGAAAACGGCGCAACATCAGTCAGTTATGGTTTTCTCAAAGTCAGCAAAAGCGGCATCGAATGGACGCGAATGAACCCAATTTTTGTGTAATTCGCGTAATTCGATGCAAAAAAA
>DAOUBY010000030.1:0-26093 GCA_034432325.1 Anaerolineales bacterium | reverse complement strand
AATTGGATTTACAAGGTAATTTCATCCCGTTTTTCTTCAGAATCAGTGTTCATCCGTGTTCATCTATGGTAAACCCCGATTTATAAAACACTCTCTAAAAGATTTTGCCGTGAGATTCCGTGAAATCCGTGCAGTCCGTGTACAAAATCACGGTAAATCACAGAAAGTCGATCTGCTGGCATTGCAAGATCTATGCCACAGAACATTCTGCAATTCAAATGTATCGCTTGCCCTCCGTGCCTCTCGTTATACTAGACTACAGGCACTGGAGCGCAAGTGAACAGCACATCCACGCAAAAGTTCAACCGCTACGAAATCCTCTCCGAACTGGGCGCCGGCGGCATGGCGACCGTTTATCGCGCCTATGACCCCCTCTTCGAACGCGAAGTGGCGCTCAAAGTCCTCAAGCGCGAACTGCTCGAAGACCCCGAACTGCGCGAACGCTTCACCCGCGAGACCAAAATCATTGCCAAACTCGAACACGCCGCCATCGTCCCAGTTTATGACGTTGGTCACGACAACGACCAGTTATTCTACGTCATGCGCTACATGAGCGGCGGCTCCCTCTCCGACCGCATCGCCGACGGCAGCCTCGACCTCGACCAGACCGCCCACATCCTCCTGCGCCTCGCCGACGCCCTCGACTACGCCCACCGCAAAGGCGTCGTCCACCGCGACCTCAAACCCGGCAACATCCTCTTCGACGAAGCCGGCAACGCCTTCATCTCCGACTTCGGCATCGCCAAATTTGCCCTGGCGGCAACCCGCATCACCCACTCCGGCATCATCGGCACCCCGCGCTACATGAGCCCCGAACAGGCGCGCGGCGACGAAACCGACGGGCGCAGCGACCTCTACAGCCTTGCCGTCATGCTCTTCGAAATCCTGAGCGGCAAAGCCCCCTTCGAAGCCACCACCCCCCTCGCCCTCGCCTTCAAACACGCCACCGAACCCCCGCCCGACCTGCTCTCCATCAACCCCAGCCTGCCCGCCGAACTCGGCGTCATCCTCAAAAAAGCGATGGCGAAACACCCCGACGACCGTTACAACACCTGCGCCGAATTCGCCAACGCCTTCCTCGAAGCGCTCCCCGCCAGCGCCGCCCCCAACGCCAAACTCCTCACCCCGCTGCCGCCGCGCACGCCCCCTCCGCGAAATGCTGAAGCGCCCACCCAGCCTCCGCTTGCAGAACCAGCCCCCAGGTCCAGAAAGAACGCGTGGAGGACGGCAGGAGCCGCCGCCTTTGCCCTCCTCCTGCTCGGACTCTGGTACGTCCTCAATCCCCCAACGACACCCCCGCCCGCCTCTCCCACCGACCCGGTCACGGTTACGGTCACGAACATCCCTGCCTCACCCGCGCCCTCCATCAACCCCTCGTCCACCCCGCCCCCCACAGAGACCCTCACCCCCTCCCCCACCCCCGTCCCCATCGTTGCGCCCGGCGGCGCGGTGGGGCTGGCGTTCACCTCCAACCGTGAGGTGTACCTGATGGACATCGAGGGCAAAACCTTCAAACAACTGACCAACACCCGCCTCCCCAAATTCGACCTGCAATGGATCCCTGCCACGAACGAACTGCTCTACGGCGAGGGCAAATGCGTTTACAAAGTAAACGCGGAGGCGGCTGCCCCCCAGCCCGAGCGGCTCTTCTGCTTCAACGCCGACTACTTCGAAGGCTTCCGCCTCTCGCCCGACGGGCGCTTTGCCGCCATCAGCATCGAGCGGCGGCTCCTCGTCCTCCCCTACGAGGTGGACGCCCTCTCCACCGCCAAATCTGCCTTCGAACTCCAGCGCCTGCCGAGCCTGTGCATCAACTACCCCGTTGTGACAGTCAAAAGCGTACAGTGGTCGGCAGACGGCTCGCGGCTGGCGCTGCTCTATCAAAGCGCCATTGGTCAACGCATTGGCAACACCATCCGCATCCTGCAGGTGGACCTGCAGCGCTGCCAAGCCGTGGACCCGCTGGTGATTGACGAATTCCCCGGCAGGCGCTTTGTCCCCGAAGGCTACACCAACTACCCCCTCATCCCCTCCTACCACTGGGACGGCGGCAGCCGCTTCCTCTTCAACACCTTCATCCGCAACGGCGGATACGGCGCGCTCTACCTCTACGACGCCTCAACCGCCCAGGAAACCCTGCTCAACCCCGTGCAGGGCAAATGCTGTTACCGCGGCGCAACCTTCAGCCCCGACGGCAACTACCTCCTCTTCGCCTTTCAAGACATCAGCAAAGGGGCAGAAAGCCGCACAGAGTTGTACTACATCCCGCTGACAGCGAGGGACAACATCGCCCCCCTCCGCCTCCCGCTCGGATTTTTCACCGACCTGCGCGAAAACATCCTCTTTGCCTTGCGCCCCGCGCCTCTCCCCTGACCTTCCACCTGCTCCCCCAACCCCAACCGCACGATAGTATTTCGATCTTTGTGTAAAAGTGGCGCGAGATTAATCTCGCGGCACAAATTTACACAACGTTCGGCATCCTATCGCCGCACCGCCCGCCCCGGCGGTTTTTTCCCTTGGCTCATCTGTAACAGGACTTACGCAAAACCCAGCGTAGAGCGCGCACCCCAGCGTAGAGCGCGCACCCCAGCGTAGAGCGCGTTCTCTAACGCGCAGACTGGATAATCAACGTTAGAGAATGTTGATTACGCGTAAGTCCTGTGTGAAAGACTTTATAAGGCTCAGTTCTCCTTTGCCTCGAATTTTGCGGATTACGCTGATGTTATTTGCCTGCGCCAGAGCGTATTGTGCGCTCTCTGGCGCACTTTTGCAAGCGGTCTATTCCAAGAAAAAAGCTGCGCCATCCGACTAATCTGCGTTGAGGTTTTGTCCTTTGTACGGCAGCAAAATCCAATTTATCGGCGTTCATCCGTGGGCAGCACATGAATTTCAAAACACTCTCTAACGCCTGCATGCGAATCACACATGAGCCTTTTCCTTTTGGCGGTTGTATAATCGGACACAACCCTCGACAGGAGAAACATTCATGCAATATGTCAATCTCGGCAACACTGGAATGAAAGTCTCGCGGTTGTGCCTGGGGATGATGAGTTACGGCTCCAAGCGGTGGCGCGAGTGGATTTTGGAGGGGGAGGAAGCCAAACCCTTCGTGCAGCGCGCCCTGGAGGCAGGCATCAACTTCTTCGACACGGCAGACGTGTACTCCAACGGCGAGAGCGAGCGCCTCACCGGCAAATTGCTCCGCGAGTTGGGGGTGAAACGCGAAAACGTCATCATCGCCACCAAGGTGCATGGACAGATGAGCGACGACATCAACGATCGCGGACTTTCCCGCAAACATATCCTGGATGCGATTGACAAATCCCTCCAGCGTCTCGGCATGGACTACGTGGACCTCTACCAAATCCACCGCTGGGACTACGAGACCCCCATCGAAGAGACGATGGAGGCGCTCAACGATGTGGTACGGGCGGGCAAGGCGCGCTACATCGGGGCATCGTCCATGTTCGCGTGGCAGTTTGCCAAGGCGCAATACACAGCCCAAAGTCACGGTTGGACGCGCTTTGTCTCAATGCAGAACCACTACAACCTCGTCTACCGCGAGGAGGAACGCGAGATGATTCCCCTCTGCCTCGATCAGGGAGTGGGACTGATTCCGTGGAGCCCCATGGCGCGCGGGTTTTTCGCCGGCAACCGCAAACGCGGGGGCGGCGGAGAGACGCCGCGCTCGAGGAATGACGTCTTCGCCGAACGCCTGTATTTCCGCGAGGAGGATTTTATCGTGGCAGACCGTGCCCGAGAGATCGGGCGGGAACGCGGCGTGAGCGGCTCACAGATTGCGCTGGCGTGGCTGTTGAACAAGCCGCACATCACCGCACCCATCATCGGCGCGACCAAAATGGAACATCTCGACCAGGCAATCGCCGCGCTGGAAATCAAATTAAGCGAGGACGAGGTGAAACGTCTCGAAGAACCTTATAAGCCGCATCCGGTTCTTGGTCACTCGTAGCGCGCCTTGCAAAACCGCAGGCGGGAACGCGGTAACCGGCAGCCGGGTTCGCCGTCTTTTCATTGGTACAATAGCAGGGCAAATTACTGAAAACGGAGCCGCACCTTGACCGAAACCTTCAAAATTGCGATCCCCATGGCAGGCTGGGGAACCCGCATGCGACCTCACACGTACAGCAAACCCAAGCCGCTCGTCAGCGTGGCGGGAAAAACCACCCTTGAACACCTGCTCGACATGTTCGCCACCATGCCGAATCCCGAAAATTTGGAATATGTGTTCATCGTGGGTCCGTTTCTCGGAGAGACGCAAATTCCCGCCTTTATCGAGGAAAAATACCCGCACATCAAGGCGCATTACGTGGTACAGCACGAGATGAAGGGACAGTCGCACGCCCTGTGGCTGGCGCGCGACTACCTGCACGGACCCATGCAAATGGTCTTTTCGGATACCCTCATCGAGACGGACTTCTCGTTCCTCGCCAACGAAACAGCAGATTCGGTCGCCTGGGTGATGCCGGTGCCCGATCCGCGCCGCTTTGGGGTGGCGGAGGTGGGCGCAGACGGCTTCGTCAAACGCTTCATCGAAAAGCCGCAAACGCTGGAAAACAACCTGGTCATTGCCGGCTGTTACTACTTCCGCGAAGGGCAGGAACTGATTGCCGCCATCGAGGAACAATTCCGCCGCAATCACATGCTCAAAAACGAATTCTTCCTTGCCGACGCCATGACCATCATGATCGAGCGCGGGGCGAAGATCCGCGTCCACGAGATTGACACCTGGCTGGACACTGGCACCATCGAAGCGACGCTGGAAACGAACAAAATCCTCCTCGAACGCGGCGCGGCAAACGTCCTGCAGGAGGAGAGGCGGGGCAATACGCTCATCCATGCCCCCTCCTTCGTCCATCCCAGCGCAGAGCTCGAACAGGCGGTCATCGGTCCCTTTGCCTCCATCGGAGCCAACTGCAAAATCAGCCAGGCGGTCATTCAGGAAAGCATCATCGAGGCTGGCTCAACCATCAAACGCACGGCGCTCTCTCGTTCTCTCGTCGGGCGCAATTGTTATGTGGAAGGACAACCGAACAAAGAGCAACCGCTGACCTTGAACATCGGCGACGACAGTTCGGTTGTATCGAAATGAACAGGCTTTATCTCTTTTGCATCGAATTCTCACGAGTTCCCCGCCGATGCGCCGCATTCGCGTCATTCGGTGCAAAGTTGATTCTTACAAAGAATGACAGATGAACACCGTTGAATGCCGCTCCGACTCCACCTTTGCAGAACGCCCGCTCTCGCTCACCTGGCAGGGATGCCGCTACGAAATTGCCGAAATCTTTGCCCGCTGGCGCGGACCCGCAGAACGCGGCTTCCGCGTCAAAACCGCGAACGGGCAGGCTTTTGAAATCACCTATCGGGAAATCCCCGATGAATGGCACGTTCAACCAATTTAATGTCATTGCTTCGTCGCTTCTCTCCTCGCAATGACACAACCCATGGAGGCGCAATGCAGGAAGTAACCAACGTAAGCCGTCTTTCCAAACGCGTGGCAGGGCTCAAGCCTTCGGGCATCCGCAAGTTTTTCGACATCGCCGCCACAATGAAAGATGTCATCTCGCTCGGCATCGGCGAACCGGACTTCACCACTCCCAAGCCCATTCTCGAAGCCGGCATCCGCTCACTGCAAAACGGCGAGACGCACTACACATCCAACTGGGGCAAGATGGAACTGCGTCAGGCAATTTCCGAAAACCTGATGCGGCTCTACAACGTGAAGTATGACCCCGGCAACGAAATCGTCGCCACCGTGGGCGTCTCGGAGGCGCTGTACCTCACGTTCACTGCCATCCTAGACCCCGGCGATGAAGTCATCATCCCGACCCCGTGTTTTGTCTCCTACCAGGCGGAAGTCATCATGGCAGGCGGCGTCCCCGTGGAAGTGGTGGCGCGCGAAGAAAACAACTTCATGGTGGATCCCGACGACATCCGCCGGGCAATCACGCCGCATACCAAATGCATCTTTATCGGTTACCCCTCCAACCCAACGGGCGCAGTCGCCACACGCGAGGTCTTGCTGGAGATTGCAAAAATCGCCGAAGAGTACAACCTGCTGGTCGTTTCGGACGAAATCTATGACCGCCTCGTGTACGACTTCAAGCACGTCTGCTTCCCTTCCC
Organism: Anaerolineales bacterium; assembly: GCA_034432325.1. Classification (GTDB taxonomy): domain Bacteria; phylum Chloroflexota; class Anaerolineae; order Anaerolineales; family Villigracilaceae; genus Defluviilinea. Next base: position 19,950 of record DAOUBY010000030.1, on the reverse strand, counting down.
TCGGCGAAAGCCTCAAACAGCGCACCATCCTGCTGGGCGGTTTCTCGAAAGACTACGCCATGACCGGCTGGCGCATCGGCTATGCCTGCGGTCCCGCCGACATCATCCAGGGGCTGGTGCGCATCCACCAGTACACCATCATGTCCGCGCCGACCACCGCGCAGGACGCCGCCATCGAAGCATTGAAGAGCGGAGAACCGTACGTGCAGGAAATGATCGCCGAATACGACCGCCGCCGCAAATTACTGGTGACGGGACTCAACCGCCTCGGTCTGCGGACCTTTGAGCCGCGCGGCGCTTTCTATGCCTTTCCCAACATCCGAGCCTCCGGCATGGACGACGAGACCTTCGCCGAGAAGTTGCTGCGCGAGGAGCACGTGGCGGTGGTGCCGGGCAACGCCTTCGGGCCGGGCGGCGAAGGATTCACGCGCATGTGTTACGCCACCGAGTACAGCAAAATCGAGGAAGCCCTGCACCGCATGGAACGCTTCATGCAGAGATACGGCTAGAGCGGTTTGCCGAACACGAATCAAAAATCCCCGGAGTTTTGCTCCGGGGATTTTTCGTCGTTCAGGCTTCAGTCAATCAGCCGATTACGGTGACGTTGGCAGCCTGCAGACCTTTGGGTCCCTGTTCGACAGTGAACTCGACCTTCTGACCTTCCTGCAGGTTCTTGAAACCGTCGCCCTGAATGGCGGAGAAGTGGACGAAGACATCCGGTCCGCTTTCGCGTTCGATGAATCCGTAGCCCTTCGTTCCGTTGAACCACTTGACTGTACCGTTGATACGATCCGACATTTTTGCCTCCTTGGCAAGAAAAAGAATTGTGGAGGGTACTCATTGGATGTTGCATCGGAACCGCCTCAACGGCGGTGAAACAAAATCGGCTCACGGATCTACCGTGAGCCGACCTGGTACTTCCAAAGCAAACTACTGGTATCCTACGCGCGCAAGGATAACATGAGGGCGGCGGCGTGTCAATGAAAATGGAGGGGAATTTTATGGTTTTCTCAAAGTCAGCAAAAGCAACATCGAACGGACGCGAATGAACCCAATTTTTGTGTAATTCGCGTAATTCGATGCAAAAAGAACCAGAGCAGGCGGGTCATAAAGGCAACTTGAGAAAGCCATGAGGGGAATTTTCCAGCCGCGAGCGGGGCGGAAACGCACAGAGCGGTTCCGCGCGCCTCGCCCAGGCGCACAGAACCGCTCCGGCTTGATGGGGGAACTGGACTTGACCGATAAATTGTGTTCATGCAGGGGCGGGAGGCTGTCTCGCCCCTTGCATGTCATCTGCGGTTGCGCAGGAAGGTGGGAACGTCGAGGTCGTCGGTGTTGAGCAACGGCTGGGAAGAGGCTGGTTTGGTTTCACCAGGCTGAAGGTCGGCGTGAACCGAAACGGATTCGGAGGGACGAATGTAGGAGGGGTTGTCCGCCCGGTGGGTTTCAGCCCGCGGCTGACGTTCGAGCAGGCGGCGCGGCATGGAACTGCGCTCGAAGCCGGTGGCAATGACCGTGACGCGGATGTCGTCGCCCATGTTCGGGTCTATGACGGCGCCGAAGATCATGTTCACATCGGGGTGGGCGGTTTCGCGGATGATCGCCGCCGCCTGGTTGACCTCGAAGAGGGTCATGGATGGACCGCCGGTGACGTTGAAGAGCACGCCGCGTGCGCCGTCAATGGTGATGTCGAGCAGTTTGCTGGAGATGGCGTCTTCGGCGGCTTTCTTGGCGCGGTCGTCGCCGGAGCCTTTTCCGACTGCCATGAGCGCAGCGCCGCCTTCAGACATGATCGCGCGCACGTCGGCAAAGTCGAGGTTGATGAGGCCGGGCGTGGTGATCAGTTCGGAGATGCCCTGAATGCCCTGGTGGAGGACGTCGTCTGCCAGGCGGAAGGCATCCTGCAGGGAGGCGCGCTTGTCGGCAATTTGCAGCAGGCGGTCGTTGGGGATGGCGATGAGGGTATCGGCATGTTCCTTGAATTTGCCGATGCCGATTTCCGCCGCCTGCATGCGGCGCATGCCTTCGAAGGTGAAGGGACGTGTGACGACGCCAATGGTGAGCGCGCCGCTCTCTTTGGCGATTTGTGCCACGATGGGCGCCGCGCCGGTGCCGGTGCCGCCGCCCATGCCGGCTGTGACGAAGACCATATCCGCGCCTTTGAGCACGTTATAGAGTTCGTCGGAGGATTCCTCGGCGGCTTTGCGCCCCACTTCGGGGTCGCCGCCGGCGCCGAGCCCGCGGGTGAGTTTGTCGCCCAGGCGGACGCGGGTGGGGGCTTTCGCCAGCATCAGCGCCTGCGCATCGGTGTTGGCGACGATGAATTCCACACCCTGAATTCCTTCGTCAATCATGCGATTGACGGCGTTCGAGCCGCCGCCTCCCACACCGATCACTTTGATGCGGGCGTAGGCTTCTGCTTGCGGTTCTGCGTTGTTTCTATAAGTCGAGTCCATTGCTTCCTCCATTCAAACATTGGTCTGATGATACTTGCTTTTGATTCGGCTGCACCTTTTTTTAATGTGATTGCATCGAATACCGGTTTCATTGCTTCAGAACCTACGTAAAACCCTGCGTAGAGCGCGTTCTCTAACACGCAGTGGGTAATCAAAGTTCTCTAACGTTGATTACGCGTAAGTCCTGTGCTTTTCACAGCCAGGCTGCGGAACAAATTCCGCATTACGCTTCTAGGGCAAAATCCTGCCGATGATTTTCTTGACAAAGTTCAAGCCCACACGTCTCTCTCCTTTCATGCGGCGTTCGCGCCCGATGCCGAGGTCCTGCTCCTGCATGGACATGAGCCAGCGCAGCAAACCCACGCTGGTGGAATAGGCGGGGGAGTTCAGGCGGTCCACCATCCCCAGCAGGTTTTCGGGCTGCGCCGTGCGGACGGGCATGTTCAACACCCGCGAGGCAAGCCGCTTGATGCCGGGCAGCGCCGAGGCGCCGCCGGTCAACACCATCCCAGCCGGCAGGAGACCGTCGTAGCCGGAGCGTTTGATCTCCTGCAGGGTCAGCGCAAAAATTTCCTCAACGCGCGCTTCGATGATTTCCGCAAGTTCCTTGCGGTTGATTTGCACCGGGCGCTCCTCGCCGAACGGGCGGATGGAGAAATATTCCTCCGCGCCCACCTCGGCGCGCACGGCGTGACCCTGCTGTTTCTTCACATCTTCCGCCTGCGCAAACGGCAGCCGCAAGCCGTGAGCGATGTCTTGTGTGACGTGGTTGCCGCCGACCGCCAGCACCATCGTGTGCCACACGTCGCCGTTGACGTAGATTGCCAGGTCGGTGGTGCCGCCGCCGATGTCACAGATTGCCACGCCCATCTGCCGTTCCTGTTCGGTCAGCACGGTCTCGGCGGAGGCGAGCGGGTTCAGCACGAACTGTTGAATCTCCACGCCTGCCGCGCCCACACACTGACGCAGGTTTTCCACCGTTGCGGCGGAGGCAGTGATGATGTGCGCTTCCACTTCGAGGCGGTAGCCGTGCATCCCCTTGGGGTTGCGGATGCCGTCCTGCCCGTCCACCGAAAAGCCGCGCTGGATGACGTGAATGATTTCGCGGTCATACGGAATTGCCACCGCCTGCGCCTGTTCCAGCGCGCGTTCAATGTCGTATTGCTCGATGACGTTTCCGTTCACCGCCGCCGCGCCGCGGCTGTTGACCGATGAAACGTGCGCGCCGGCGATGCTCACCAGCGCCGATGTGATTTCCAAGCCCGAAGTGGACTCGGCTTTCTTCACCGAACGGGTGATCGCCTGCGACGCCGCGCCCAGGTCCACGATGACGCCCTTGCGGATGCCCGCCGAAGGTTCGATGCCCACGCCCAGGATGCGGATGGACTTGTCGTCCTCCACGCGCCCCACCAGCGTGCAGACCTTGGTCGTGCCTACGTCTATACCTACGATGATTTCTTCCATAAATCCTTATTCGCTCAAGCGGTAATAGGGCGCGGTCGGGTACATGACGTTGATCAACACCGGGCGGATGCCCTTCTGAGTCAACGAACCGACCATCGCCTCATACACGCGCATCTTCAACTCGATGTCATTTGCCTTCGTCCCAAAATAGACCCGCCAGCCGCGCGGATCATTCCAGCCGAAGCCTGATCCTCTTTCATAGAGAATGGGCGTGCCCGGCGGGACATGCGCCGCCAGCCCCTTCAACGCCTGAACCATCTCTGCCGAAATGAACGGCGCCGGCGACGCGGCATCGGCAGAGCCGCCTTCCTGCGCTGGCGGCGCCGAGAGCGCCACCACCGAAATCAGCCCGTCCAGTTCGCCGCGCGGACGGAAGGCGATGCCGTCTTCCGCAATCCAGGTGTAGCCGCCGCCTTGCTCCCAGCGGATGAGCGGCTGACGTTCCGTCACGTTGACCGAGACCAGATTGGGCAGGGAAACGCTCACTCGGACGGAGACAAATTCGGGGAAGGCGAGGCGGAGGCGGGTTTCCAAATCCAATGGATCGAGCAGGAAGATGGGTTGTCCGGAAACGCCCAGAACGGCGTTGATTTCGGCTTGTGTGACGATGCGGCCGCCGCTCAGTTGCGCCTCGCTCACGCGCAGTTCGGGGCGGGTGAAGGCGAGGTAGAGGAGGCTTCCCAGCGCGGCAAGCAGAAGGAACGAGAACAGCCGCCATCCCAGCCGCGAACGGGGGATGCTGATGGAAGGGGCGGCTGCGCGCGGCAGGTGCGGGATGGCAATCTGAAAGCGGCGGCGGGCGCTGCGCGCCGGTTTGCGGATGGGCTTGGTAATGTCTTTGCGGGAGCGCGTGACAATCACCGGGCGTTCCGCCACCTTCGAGGCGCGCTGCAAGTGCTTTGCACGTTCCTGCTCGCGGCGCATGCGGACGAGTTCGGCGCGGGTGGGTTCGGTTTTGCCGCTCATGTGCGCCTCCGGTAGGTGTGCGAGGTGCGGGCGCGTTCCGCTTTGCGCTCCAGCGCCAGTTCGATGAGACGATCCACAAGTTTGGAGTAGGGCAGTCCGCTGGCTTCCCAGAGTTTGGGGTACATGCTGATTTTGGTGAAGCCGGGCAGGGAGTTCAACTCGTTCAGGTAAACGCGGTTGGTGTCTTTTTCCAGGAAGAAATCCACGCGCGCCATGCCGGCGCAGTCAATGGCGCGGTAGGCGCGGACGGCGTATTCGCGGATTTGTTCGGCAACTTCGGCGGGCAGAGGAGCGGGGATGATCAGCCCGGAGGTGCCGTCAATGTATTTGGATTCGTAGGAGTAAAACTCGCGGCTCGGCAGAATTTCGCCCGGCACGGAGGCAATCGGGTTGTCGTTGCCCAGCACGCTGACTTCGATTTCGCGCGGGCTTTTGATTCCTTTTTGAATCAGCACACGGCGGTCGAAGGAGGCGGCTTCCATCAAGCCTTCCTGCAGGTCGGAGCGGTTGTTGCATTTGGTCACGCCCACCGAGGAACCGAGGTTGGCGGGCTTGGTGAAGAGCGGATACGCGCTCAACGCTTCGGCTTTTTCGATGACGGCAGCCATATCCTGCTCGATTTCGGCGCGGCGGACAACCAGCGTATCCACCACCGGGATGTTGTTGGCGAGCATCACATCCTTGAAGACGCCCTTGTCCATGCCGACCGCCGAACCGACCACCCCTGCCCCCACGTAGGCGGCGTTTGCCAGTTCGAACAAGCCCTGAATCGTTCCGTCTTCGCCGAATGTGCCGTGCAGAACCGGGAAATACACGTCCACATCCGCGAGTTTGACGTGACTGGCGTTGCGCACGGCGTACACGCCGCTCAGCGTGGGATCGGGAGCAACGATGACCTGTTCGAGAGCGCGGAGGTCGCCCTGCTCGAATTTGCCGATCACATCTTCGCCGCTCAGCCAGGCGCCGTCGTGCGTGATGCCGATCTGGGTCACATCGTATTTGGCGGGGTCGAGCGCCGAGAGCACATTGCGCGCAGACATGAGCGAAACCTCATGTTCGCCGGAACGACCGCCAAAAATTACTGCCACGCGAAGTTTGTTGTTCGTCATCAAAGTCAGTCTCTATCTCTTGGTTAGTGATTGGTAACTGACGTTACGCAGTTTTTCCGTAGTGCGATATTCATGTCGCTTGGAAATGCGAGATGAATCTCGCGCTGCCGCGTAAGGTGAGTTGGTAATTGGTAATTGGTAATTGGTAATTGGTGATTGGTAATTGGTAATCACCAGTCGCCGATGATTTCAATTTCCAATTCCAATTCGACGCCTTGCGTTTCCTTCACTTTTTTCTGCGCCAGTTCGATCAGGGCGCGGATGTCATCGGCTTTTGTGTTGGCATGGTTGATGAAAAAGTTGCCATGCAGAGGGCTGATTTCAGCGTTGCCGATGCGGACGCCTTTCAACCCCGCCGCTTCGATCAAACGTCCCGCATAGTCGCCGGGCGGGTTCTTGAACATGGAACCCATGCTGGCGCCGGGCGGTTGAGTCGCTTTGCGGTGCGCGCTGAATTGCTGGATTTTAACGGTCACTTCCTCTTTGGTTGAATTTTTTAACGCCAACTCAGCCGAAAGTACTACCGCCTTCACTTCGCCGCGTTTCAAGACGCTCGTGCGGTAGCCGTAGCCCATCTGCTCGACGGTGAAGGTTTCGCTGCCGTTTTCGGTCAGTAATTGGGCGCGGATGAGATTGCCAGCCATGTCGCCGCCGAATGCGCCGGCGTTGCCATAGACCGCGCCTCCCACCGTGCCGGGGACGGTCGCCGCCCATTCGAGTCCCGCCAGGCCCTTGGATGCGCAGCGGTTGGCGAGGTTGCTGAAGACGACGCCCGATTCTGCCGTGACGGACGGCTGGTCGCCCAAATGGAATTTGACTCCCTTCGCCCGATTCAAGATGACCACGCCGCGCACGCCGCGGTCGCTGACGAGGACGTTCGAGCCGCCGCCCAAAATGATGAACGGCAGTTCGCGCTTCCACAGCAGTTTGACCATGCGCGCCAGTTCCGCCGAGGTATCTGCCGTGAGGAGAATATCGGCGGGACCGCCAATACGCGCGGAGGTAAACGGCGCAAGGGGGACGTTTTCCTTCACCTTGTCGCCGAATTTGGCGCGCAGTATATCGAGCGGGCGGGCGGAGACGATCATGGACGGTTTACTCTTCTTTTTCAATAGTCTCTCGATTTTTGTGTAAAAGCCGCGCAAGATTAATCTCGCGGTACGAATTTACACGACTTTCGGCATACGCTTCTTTTTCGCTCAGTTTTTCAATCAGTTTTTCGATGTTCTTTTCAACGGTCTTTTTGTGTTCTTCGGACGTTTCCCGCTTTGCAGGCATGCGGGAGGCGCGATCCAGAAATGTCAACGGCATGCTGAGCGGCGGCAGGAAGGTGACCTCGCGAGGGCGAGGCATGGTCTCGCCGGTCATGCCGCCCTGCCTTTCCGTTTGCGGAAGGGGTCCCGCCGGGCAACGAAGGGCTGGACTTTTTTGTAACGCGCTTGCATGCGGGCAATCAGCTGCATGGCGCGCTGTTCGTCGGCGTCCATGCGGCGGGGGCGGGCGGGGGAGCCGCTTTCAGCGAAGGTCAAAGCCGCTCGAAGCGGGAGCAGAGAGGGGTAAGTCCGAAGCGGGGTTTTATTCAGCATGGTTCTCCTGCCTTTCCTGTAATCCTTTGAGCACGTCGCCGCTGACCTGGTCGGCATCCCCGGCGGAGAGGACGAGGACGACATCGCCCGGGCGCAGGTTTTCGAGGAGGTAGCGGGTGACTTCGGGCAGGGCGGCGATGTAGCGGGCGGAGAGGTGCGGCATGGCGCTGACGATTTCCGCCGAGGTGAAGTCCTGTTTGGGTTCGCGCGCGGCGTAGACTTCGGTGACGATGACTTCGTCGGCGTCTTTGAAGGCGCGCGAGAATTCGAGGAAGAGGGTTTGGGTGCGCGAGTAGGTGTGCGGCTGCCAGACAGCCCAAATGCGCCGCCCCGGAAAACGGGCGCGCGCGCCTGCCAGCGTGGCGCGGATTTCGGTGGGGTGATGGGCGTAGTCGTCGAAGATGGCGATGCCGTTCACTTCGCCGCGCAGTTGGAAGCGCCGCCCCGTGCCGCTGAATTCGGCGAGGGCTTCGGCGGTTTTCGTCCACGAAAGCCCCAGCACGCCGGCAATGGCAAAGACCGCCATGGCGTTGCGGACGTTGTGCATGCCCGGCACTTGCAGGGAGACGCGGGCAAAGTTGGATGTCTTGCCGCCGAGGTTGGAGGTGACGGTGAAATCGAAGCCGCCGCGCTGGTTGGGTTCCGTGTCGCGCGCCTGCACCCAGAAGGGGGCGTTGATGGTCATTTCGCTTTGCACGCCGTAGGAGATGACGTTCCTTCCGCTTCGGCGGACGTGCGGGATGAGCGCCGCCGCGCCGGGGTCTTCGGCGCAGACGATGAGCGTGCCGTCTTCGGGGAGCAGGTCTACGAATTTTTCGAAGGCGAGGTACATGGCTTCGGGCGTGGGGAAGAGGTCGGGGTGGTCGTGTTCGATGCTGGTGACGACGGCAATCTGCGGCTTCAGCCCGAGGAACATGTAGTCGTATTCGTCCGCTTCGATGACGAAGAGTTTGCCTTTGCCGGCGCGGGCGTTGACGCCCAGGTTGTTCATCACGCCGCCGACGATGAAGGACGGGTCGCGCCCCAGTTTGCTGAGCGTCCAGGCGGTCATGGCGGTGGTGGTGGTTTTGCCGTGCGTGCCGGCGATGGCGATGCCGGTCTTGTCTTCCATGAGGCGCCCGAGGAAGTCGGCGCGTTTGTAGACCGGGATTCCGGCGCGCTTCGCCGCCTGGACCTCGGGGTTGTCGTCGGTCACGGCGGAGGAGCGCACCACCCAGTCTGCGCTGCCGATGTTGCGCGGGTGATGTCCAATGTACACCTGCGCGCCAGCCTTGCGGACTTCTTCGGCAAAGGGGGTCAGCGCGCGGTCAGAGCCGCTCACCTCGTAGCCGCTCTCCAGCAGGAGGCGGGCGATGGCGGAGAGACCGCTTCCCCCAATGCCGATGAAATGGACGTGTGTCATGTTCGAGTCTCGAGTCTTATGGTCGTCAGTCTTATATATTCATTCGTGCCGCGACATTCATGTCGCCTGAAACCGCGAGATAAATCTCACACTACCACCAATGTTGCGCAGTTCATTCGTGCCGCCGCGAGATAAATCTCACGCTACCACGTAAGGTGAGTCATATAGTCTTGAGCGTGCGGGCAAAGGGCGCTCTGCACAGCACAGCCGCAACTAGATGTACACAACCAGCACAAAGACAAATGCGAGGATGATGGCGAAGTAGATGCCGGGTTCGCCGAGCAGTTGCGGCGGCATGTATTGCATCATCTGGTTGACCGTTTGCAGGATGTTCGGGTCGGTCGGTTTGGAGATGATGTGTTCGAAGGGATAATCGGCGACGTTGATGTAGTACAGAATCGAACCGGCAATCAGATAGCCGTTGACGCCGCCCAGAATGGCGCCAAAGAGCGTATCTTCCAGGCGTTCGCGCGCCGCGCGGGAGGCAAAACGCTGAACGCTGATCACGGTCTGATAGCCGAAATAGACCAGCACGAGCAGAACAATCGCCCGCACCCAAAAGAGGGTGGGGTCGTTATCGGAAAGGTCGCGCGCCAGCGGCACGTATTTGGTGAGGACATGGTTGACCGCCAGGGAGAGAATCACGCTGAAGGCGACCAGCAGTTCCTTTGCCCAGCCGCGCATGGCGCCGATCACGCCGAAGAGGATGACGTACATCCAAAAGATATAAACGATGCTCATCATAAGTTTTACACTCCTGCCAGTTCCATCAGCAGGCTGGCGATCTTTTCCGCCGCGCGCGGATGGGACAGTTCGAACATGGCGGCGCGCATGGAACGCAGTTTGTTCGGGTTGTCCATCAGGACGTTCAAGGTGTTCATCAGTTCGTCGTTCAGGACCTGATCTTCGAGGATGATTGCCGCGCCGCGGTTGGTCAGGTAATCGGCGTTGACTTTTTGATAGCGCCAGGCATGCGGATACGGCACAAGGATGGCGGGCAGCCCGAAGAGCGGATATTCACCGAGACAGGAGGCGCCCGCCCGCGAAATGACCAGGTCGGTTGCCGCCAGCGCCGCGCCCATTTCGTGCAGGTAGGGCAGGGCGTGGTAGCGGGCGGCGAGTTCCACAGGCAGCTGCTCGCGGTGATGGCGCACAAAGTTCCAGTCTGCGTCGCCGCACAGGTGGATGAGTTCGAAGCGTTCGAGCAGTTCGCGCAGGTGGTTGAGCACCGCCAGGTTGATGGAGCGCGCGCCCTTGCTCCCGCCGAGCGCCAGCAGAACGGGCAGTTTGCCGGTAATGCCGAGGTGGCGATGGGCTGTTTCGCGGTCCCAAAGCGCGAGGTCGGGGCGAAGCGGGTAGCCGGTGGGTATCACTTTTTTTCTGAAGAACCTCTGCGATTGTTCCGTGGTGACGGCAATCGCATCTGCAAAGCCTGCCAGCGATTTGAGCGCCATGCCGGGTTCGATATCCGGCACATAGAGCAGGCTGGGGATGGAGCGCCCGGCGAGCGCCACAGGCACTGCCACGTATCCGCCGGTGAAGAACAACACGTCCGGCTGGAATTGCTGAAGGATTTTTCGTGCGGCAAGCACGCCCCGCGCCAGTTTGAGCAGGTTGCGCGGCAGGCGGGCAAGACCGACGCCATGCAGACCGGCGGCGGGGATGCTCTGGAAGGCGATGCCCTGGCGTGTGACCAGCGCCTCTTCCATGCCGCCTTCGCCGCCCACCCACAGCGTATCTACATCGCGCAGTCTAGCGGTGAGCGCGCTGTGAACGGCGAGGGCGGGATACACGCCGCCTCCCGTTCCACCGGCGCAAATCAATAACCGCACCGAAGGACCTCCATTCGTTTTCTTCGAGCAGGGTTTGCTCGCTGCTCTGCCGCGAAATGTTCAGCATGATGCCGATGGCGCTCAGGGTCGAGACCAGGTTCGAGCCGCCGGCGCTGATGAAGGGCAGGGCGTTGCCCGCAAACGGCATCAGCCCCACCATGACCGACATGTTGATGAGCGCCTCGATGCCGATCCAGAAGGTGACACCGGCGGCAAGCAGAGTGCCAAGCATATCCGGCGCGCGGCGGGCAATGACCAGCCCGCGCCAGACCAGCACGCCATACAAAGAGATGAGCAAAACCGCGCCGAACAAACCCAGTTCCTCCACCACCACCGCAAAGATGCTGTCGGTGGGCGCAAAGGGCAGACCGGTCAACTTGGTGTTTGCCTGCCCCAGCCCCACGCCAAAGATGCCGCCTTTGATGATTGCCTCGAACGACCGCTGGACATGGTAGGAGGCGTTGGTGGGGTCTCGAAAGCCGGCAATGAATTTCGCCACGCGGTCCTGACCCGTCTCGCTGAACTGCACCACCACCCAGCCGATGACCACGGCAAGGATGAGCAGAAAGGCAATCTGCTTCAGGTCTGCGCCTGCCAGGAAGAAGAGCAAGCCGCCCAAAATCAACACAGTGCCAGCCGCGCTCAAGTCGGGCTGGAGGTAAATCAGACCGCCGATGATTCCCAGAATGACGCCCAGCGGAATCAGACCAATGGTCACATCGTGCAAAAATTGACGCTTGGCATACAGCCACACGGCGAGATAAATCACCGCCATCAGTTTGGCAAGTTCCGAAGGCTGGTACGAACCGTTGACGAGCGTGCGCGAGGCGCCCAGGCGAATCTCATTCACCACCAGCACAGTCACCAGCAAGCCAATCGTCGCAAGCATTGCCGGCAGAACCATGCGCCGCCAGTGATGATAATCGAACAGCGAAAGCGCAAAAGCAATCAGCACGCCCAGCCCCATCCAGCGCAACTGACGGTTGAACATGTAGGTGGCAGAGCCATATTCCTTGAAGGAAAAATCGAACGACGCCGAATACAGCATAATCAAGCCGAACACCAGCAAGGCAATCACCGTCAGCGTCAGCGGCACATCCACGCCGCGCCGCCGGCGGCGCTCTGCCGCAGGAGCCGCGCGTTCACTTACGAAAGTTCCTGCACCCATGCCGTAAACCTCTCTCCGCGCTCCGCGAAATCTTTGAACTCATCGAAACTCGTGCCGCCCGGCGAAAGCAGGACGACATCGCCCGGCTCGGCGATCTCCGCCGCCTTGTGGACTGCCTCGCGCAGGCTGCCCGCGCGCGTCAGCGAAAAACGCCTCGCTGCCGACCCCAAGCCTGCCGCTGTTTTCTCGATCTTTTCCGCCGCCTCGCCAAACAGCACGATGTGATCCACGCGCTCGTTCGCCAGGCGGAGCAGGTCTTCCCAGGGCAGGTCTTTGTCGCGCCCGCCGAGCAAAAGGACGATTGGCTCCTCGAACGAACGGATTGCCGCCATGCTTCGTTCGGGAGCGGTGGCAATCGAATCGTTGTACCAGCGCACGCCCTGCCATTCGCGCACCAGCTGCAGGCGGTGCGGCACGCCGTGAAATTCCTCCACCGCTTCGAGCATCACATCCAGCGGAAAACCCGCCGCGTGACCGATGGCAAAAGCCGCCAGCACGTTCTGCACGTTATGGTCGCCGCGCAGTTGAATCTTCTCGCGCAGGAGCAGGGGCAGGTAGGCGCTGCCTTCGCGCAGGTTCAGCAAGCCGTCGTGCAGGTACGCGCCGTCCAACCCTTCCTGCAGTTCATTCATGCTGAAGGTGAGCAGTCTGCCGCGCACGCGGCTCCGCAAAGCCCACGCGCCCGGGTCATCGTGACCGAGGACGGCGGTATCCTGCGAAGACTGGAACTCCAGGATGCGCGCCTTGGCGGCGGTGTACGCCTCCATCGTGCCGTGACGGTCGAGATGATTGGGCGTGATGTTGAGAATGGCGGCGATGTTGGGCGAAAGGGTCATCTGCTCCAGTTGGAAGGAGGAAAGTTCGAGGACGGCAAGGTCATCGGGTTTCATTTCATCCACATAATTCAACAGCGGGTCGCCGATGTTCCCGCCGACATGGGCTTTCGCGCCGTAAGCAAGTTTTGCCATGTTGCCCACCAGCGTTGTGGTGGTCGTCTTGCCGGCCGAGCCGGTGATGCCGATGGTGCGGCAGGGAACCGTTTCCATGAAGATCTGTGAGTCGTTCGAGAGGGGAATGCCCCTCGAGACCGCATCAACCACAATCGGGAGCGTGAGCGGAACGCCTCCAGAAAGACAAAGCACGTCGGTCGAATCCAGCAGTTCGAGCGGGTGTCCGCCGAGCGCCCAGGTAATCTCGAATTGGGCAAGCGACTGGCGGGCGGCGCGCAAATCCTCCTCGCCGCGCACGTCGCTGAGGGTGACGCGCGCGCCGTGAATCGAAAGCCAGCGCGCCAGGGCAAGCCCCTGACGGGCGGCTCCGAGGATGAGTACGCGTTTGTCCTTCCAGTTCGTTTTCATCTTAAACAAGCGCCAGTCCAATGCCGACCATGCCAGCCAGCAGGGCAATCAGCCAAAAGCGCTGGACGACCTGCGTTTCGCTCCAGCCGAGCAGTTCGAAATGCAGGTGAAGGGGCGCCATTTTGAAGAAGCGTTTGCCGCCGGTCATTTTGAAGTAGGCAACCTGGATGACCACGCTCAGCGCTTCGCTCAAGGGGATGATGCCGATGATGAGCAGCAGGGGCCATTGCCCGGTCATCAGGGCAACGACCGCCAGCGTGGAGCCGAGCGCCAGCGAGCCGGTATCGCCCATGAACAATTCGGCGGGATGCACGTTGAACCACAAAAAACCGAAGAGCGCGCCAACCACCGTGAAGCAAAAACGCGCCAGGAAGATTTGTCCCTGCAGGAGGGCGACGCCGCCGAAGGCGACAAATGCGGTTGCCGCAATCAACCCGGCGAGACCATCCAGACCGTCGGTGAAGTTGACCGCGTTCGATTCGCTGACGATGATGAACGCCGCGACCGGGATGTACCACCAGCCCAGTTCGATCTCTCCTTTGACGCCCGGCAGGATGAGTTCCGGCACGTCGAGGAAGACTTTCAACACGTAGGCGGTGCCCAGCGCCAGCACAACCTGGGCGGCGAACTTGGTGCGGGCGCGCATGCCCTCGCCCTTGCGTTTGCCGCGGATGCCCTCCCAGTCGTCAATGGCGCCCAGCGCGCCATAAGCCGCCAGGACAATGAGAGGCACGAGGACCGAACTGCCGATGACATCCAGACCGATGAAGTTGGCGGCGTTCAGTAGCCCGGTCAGCAGGAGGATGGGGATGATGAAGAGGATGCCGCCCATGGTGGGCGTTCCCATTTTGACGCGGTGCTGACCGGGTTCTTCGACGCGAATCAATTTGCCGATGCGAAAATGCCGCAGGACGCGCAGAAGCGGCGGTCCCCAGATGACCGTCATCACGAAGGAGAACATGGCAAGCCCCAGCACAAAGGCGTTGTTTTGGGTCATGAGCGCACCTCCAGCGCGCTGGTGATGCGGTCCATGCGCAAGCCATGCGAGCCTTTGATGAGAACCACGTCCTTCGGGGTGAGGTTGTTCTTCAACCAGTCCAAAAGCGGCTGCGGAGAATCGAACTCGAGGATGATTTTCTTCCTGCCGCTGGCGCGGCGGGCGGCTTCGGCAATGATGCGGGCGCGCTCGCCCAGCGTGAGCAGTACGTCTGCCACCTGCCCGGCGCGCAAACCGACCATCTCGTGTCCGCCGCGTTCGTAGGGACCGAGTTCGAGCATGTCGCCCAGCACCGCCACCTTGCGTCCGTCCAGTTCGTCGAGCAGGTTGAGGGCGGCAAGCATGGATTCGGGGGAGGCGTTGTAGGTGTCGTCGAGCAGTAACGCGCCGCTCTCACTGCGGACAGCGACGAGGCGCAGTTGGGTGTGTCCCTGGCTCAAGCCTTCGAGGATTTCCTGCCAGTTCATGCCTTCCACCAGTCCCACGGCGGCGGCGCGCAAAGCCGTATGCACGGAGTGACGCCCGATCAGCGGGATTTTGGCGTACAGGGTTTCGCCCTGGTAGTGCAGGCGGAAGCGGATGCCGTCGAGCCCCAGCCCTTCGACGCGGTCTGCCCAGAGGTGCGCCTCGGGCGACAAGCCGTAGAAGAAGACGCGCGCCCTGGTCTTTTCTTCCATTTTGCGCACCCAGGGGTCGTCGAAGTTGAGGATGGCAACGCCTTCGGGCGCGGGCGGCAGGGCTTGCACCAGTTCGGATTTGCCGATGAAGATGTTTTCCTGCGAGCCGGCGCGTTCGGCGTGGACGGTGCCGACGTTGGTCACCACGCCCACCTGCGGCAGGGCGATGTCGCACAGGAAGGCGATTTCGCCGATTGTGTAAAATCCCATTTCCATCACGGCATGCTGGTAGCCGGAACTCAGGCGCGTGATGGTGAGCGGGAGACCGATTTCGTTGTTGAGGTTGCCCGGAGTCTTGAGCGTGTGAAAGCGCGTGCTCAACACTTCGGCTATCATCTCTTTGGTGGTGGATTTGCCGACGCTGCCGGTAATGCCGATGACGCGCAGGTTCAACTTGCGCCGCCAGAAGCGGGCAATTTGCTGAAGGGCGGAGACGGTGTTGTCCACGCGCAGGCAGAGGGGAGGGGAGAAGTCGAAACCGGCGTAGGAGTCGGCTGAGGTAACGGCGCGCAGGTCGAGGGTCCGGAAAGATGCGCCAGTATCTCTTTGGATTAAAGCGAAAGACGCCCCCCGCCGGAAGGCTTCTCCAACAAAGTCATGCCCGTCCACTTTTTCGCCGGGGATGGCGACGAACAGCGAGCCGGGGATGACCTGACGCGAGTCGATCACCGCTTCGGTGATGACGGATGCGGCTGGCGGGCGAAAGGTCGTCAGGGCTTCGAGGGCGTCGGCAAGGGTAAGCATCAGCGGGATCCGTATTGGAGGCGAACAAGGTCGGGCGGGATGTTGAGGGCGATGACGGTTTGTTCGGCAACTTGTGAAAAGACGGGGGCGGCGGTTTCCGAACTCCAGATGGAGGTGGTGGGTTCCTGGAGCCAGACGTAAATCATGAACTGCGGGTCGTCCACCGGCCCCCAGCCGATGAAGGAGGCGTTGGTGTGGTTGGGGTCGTATCCCTGCGGGGTGGGAATTTGGGCAGTGCCCGTCTTGCCAGCCACACGGTAGCCGGGCAGGAGGGCGCTGACAGATTCATTTTGCAGGGAGACAGCCAGCATTTCGTTGAGGGTGTGGGCGGTTTCGGGTTTGATGGGCGAGCCGGCGTATTGTGAGGGAACGTTGTATTGATGCCCGTCGCGGATCATGGCATAGAGAACGTGCGGGGTGACCATTTGCCCGTCGTTGGCGATGGCGGTCGCCGCCATCATCATCTGCAGCGGGGTGACGGTGACGCCCTGACCGAAGGCGTTCGTGCCGAGGTCCACGGGATACCAGTCCGAGTCGCCCGGGACCTTGAGCCTGCCCATGGCTTCGTCGGCAAGGTCCACGCCGGTGCGGTGACCGAGCCCGAAGCGGTCCATGTAGGAATAGAAGGTGGGCGAGCCCATTTGGGTGGCAACCCACGCCAGACAGACGTTGAGCGAGTGCTGGAGGCATTCGGTCATGTTGCGTTGACCCCAAGGCTGGCGGTTCCAGTTTTGGATGGTGATGCCGCCTACGGTGATGGCGCCGGTGTCAATGTAGGTGGTATCGGGAGTGACGACGCCGGCGTCGAGCGCGGCAGCCATGGTGAGGATTTTGACGACCGAGCCGGCTTCGTATGCCATGCCAATCGAGCGATTGTAGGCGCTGCCGTTGTCGTAGATTTGGAAGTAGTCGGTGTAGTTGTTCAAGTCCAGGCGCGGGGTGGACGCCATGGCGAGGATTTCGCCGGTCTTCGGGTCCATGACGATGATGGCGCCGTTCTTTGCGCCGTATTCGCTGAGCGCGTTGTCGAGGATGCCCTCCACTTTTGCCTGCAGGTCGCGGTGCAGGGTGAGGACGAGGGTGGTGCCGTTGGGAACTTTGGGGATGTCGAGCGCTTTGTTGGGGTCGCGCGGCACCCACACCTGCACGGGGTTGCCCGCCAGCAAGTCGTTGTATTTTTCCTCCACGCCGAAGTAGCCGCGTCCATCGCGCGCGACAAAGCCCAGCACGTTGGAGGCGAGGGTCTTTTCGGGGTAACTGCGCGTAAAGTGCGGCTTGAACCACAGCCCGTTCAGGCGGTTGTCGTCGGCGTCTTCCAGTTGTTTGACGACCTGCTGCAGAGCGTCCACCGCGCCGGCGTCCACATAGTCCTTGACGACGATGTACGTCCAGGTTTCGGGGGAGTTGAGCAGTTTATTCTTGATTTCTTCCTCGGTCATGTTCAGGTACACGCTCAGGACGTAAGCCAGCGCGTTCACGTCCTTCATCTCCGGCAGGCTGACGCCCACTTCATAGACCGTGCGGTTGCCCGCCAGCAGGTGACCGTTGCGGTCGTAGATTTCGCCGCGTTCGGGGTAGAACGTGCGGAACTCGCCGGCGTATACATCGCCATTGGCGAGGAAGATTTTGGCTTGTTCGCTGTTCTGAATGCGCAGGATCTGCACAATGACGGCACCCCCCACAAACATCAGCCCAGCCATGACCACCAGCGAACGGATGGCGTATTGCTGTCTCATGGCTGCCCTGCCCTGCCTTGAAGACGTTCATCCAGCCATTCCAGCAGCGACTGCGAGTACGCCTCGGGGAGCGTTTGCGGGGAGGGGGGCGAATCCGCCGCCGCCAGCAAAAGGGGCGGCTCAGGAGCGACGTAACCGGGAACGAAGACGTACTCCAACTCGCCGGGCTGAACGGGGCGGTATCCCAGTTCGAGGGCGCGTCTTTGCATCACCGCTGAGGAGGTGATGTTGGCAAGTTCGGTCTCCAGGTCGGCGTTGGAGCGCTGGATGGCGGCAATCTCAGCGCGCAGATCCTGAATTTCGCGTCCTGCCAGAGCGGTGCGTGAGGTCACATCGAGGTACAAAGCCGCCACCAGCGACAACACAACCACCGTCAGCAGGAACGCGCCGACGTACTGACGCTGTACCCGCCAGGGAGCCTGTCTATAAGCATGGATGATTTGTGAAGCCTGCATGACGACCTTTATGTTTGGGCGATGGTCGCGTAACGACTTTATGCGTAGGGCGCGTTCTCTTACTCACCCGTTGGCGTTAGAGAACGCCAACTGCGGTTACGGCGTTTATTTGTAGTCGTTACTACAATTTTTCGGCAATGCGGAGTTTCGCACTGCGCGCTCTCGGATTGTTCCGAATCTCTTCCTCCGAGGGTGTGATGGGTTTTCGAGTGATTTCCTTCAGCGTTGCTTTGCGTTCCTCTGCGTAAATTCTTTCGTAGGGCGGGTTGACGAGGTCGCGGCTTTGTTCGCGGAAGAATTCCTTGACGATGCGGTCTTCCAGCGAGTGGAAGGAGATAACGGCGATTCTTCCTCCGGACCTCAAACCTGCCGCCGCCTGCGGAAGCGCCGCCTTCACTGACGCCAACTCGTCGTTGACGGCGATGCGCAGCGCCTGGAACGTCCGCGTGGCGGGGTGGATGCGGTCGCCGCGCGCTGCCCTGAGCCTGCCGAAGGGTCGGGGAGAAGCGGCTTCGATAACAGCAGCCAGTTCGCGGGTGGTGTGAAGCGGTCTCGCGCGGACAATGGCGCGGGCAATCTTGCGGGCGTCCCGTTCCTCGCCGTATTCGTAGAGCAGGTCAGCCAGTTCCCGTTCTGAATACCTGTTCACGATGTCGGCGGCGGTTTGCGGGGCGCGCGGGTCGAAGCGCATATCGAGCGGGGCGTCGTGCTGGAAGGAAAAGCCGCGCTCGGGCGTGTCGAACTGCATGGAGGAGGCGCCCAGGTCCAGCAGGATGCCATCCACCTGATCCCAGCCGAGGCGCTGGAGTTGGATGCTGAGAGTCGTGTAGGAGGCTTGCGCCAGATGGATGCGACCCTCGTAAGGAGCCAAGGTCTTACGAGCAATCGCCAGCGCCTGCGGGTCCACATCGAGACCCAGCAGCTGCCCATCTGGCGCACACGCCTCCAAAATGCCGCGGGCATGCCCGCCCGCGCCCAGGGTTCCATCCACATAACGCCCGCCCGGCTTGGGCTGCAACGCGTGTATAATCTCTTTGTAAAGTACGGGTTGATGAGGCGAGGCGTTCATTGCGCAGAAGGCGTTCTCTCACGCCGGTGAGAGCGGCGCAGTAGAGGCTGCGCTCTACGCTCCGGAGTTCTTCGAAAGGTTGAGCGTGGCGAAGCGCTCGGCGTTGGCGTCCACGTCGTGCAGGTTGTCCATTTGAGCCTTCCACTCGGCGGGCGCCCAAACTTCGAAGTATTCGCCCTGCCCTGCCACGATCAATTCGCCGCTCGTCACGCCGAGAAATTCGCGCAGGTTTTGAGGAACGAGGATGCGCCCGATCTTGTCCACCTCCACCGGATAGGCGTTGGAGAGGATGAGGCGGCGCAGCATGCGGGCAGAGGGGTCTGCCATGTTCAAGCCGTTGAGGATGGCATACACCTCGTTGAAGTGGGATTCGGTCATCACCATCAGGCATTTATCGAAGCCCTGGGTGATGTAGGCGCCAGCCGCCAGCAAGTCACGATAACGCGCCGGAACCATCAGGCGTCCTTTGTCATCGAGGTTGTGCTGGAACTGACCCAAGAACATTTGTGCTATACTGCCTTTTAATGGATGAACGCCGGCGCAACCGGCGTCCTGCTAGGTCTTACCACTTTCTACCACTTCCTACCACATTATAACCTTTTCGAGGGAAAAATCAAGTAGTTTCGAGCCATTTTCCCCATCCCTCTCATTTCCTACCCGCCATGACAATCTTCTCCCCATTCACTTTTCTCGAATCCCCGCGCTGGGATGATTACGCCCTGCTCGACAGCGGCGACGGTCTGAAACTCGAACGCTTCGGGGACTACGTTTTTGTGCGTCCCGAGGCGCAGGCGATGTGGAGGCGCGCGCTGGTCTCGGAGTGGAAGAACGCCGATGCGGTGTTCGTCCCTACCGGCGAGGAAAGCGGCGGTCATTGGGATTTCAAGAGGCGGGTGGAGGAACGCTGGGAGATGAGATATGCCCTCCCTCC